>CAZITC010000208.1:0-3216 GCA_964542085.1 uncultured Ruminococcus sp.
CTGCAAGGCCTATGTTTACATATGGAAAAAGCATCCGCTGGCAGAAAGGGAGAAGATAAGCTTTTCGGAGCTTGCGGATTACCCATGCCTTTCCTTTGAGCAGGGTGATAAGGGCTCGTTTTATTTTGCGGAGGAAATTTTGAGCACAAACGATTATCCCAGAATGATAAAAACAAATGACCGCGCCTCCATGCTTAATTTAATGGTCGGCCTTAACGGATACACACTATGCTCCGGCATTATTTGTGAGGAATTGAACGGAAGCGATTACATTGCCGTACCCTTTGATGCGGATGATAACAATCCCAACAGCTCCATGGAGGTTGGCTATATCAAAAAGAAAAACGTAGACCTTTCGGACATCGGAAGGGTCTACGTTGAAAAGGTAACCGAATATTTATCTAAATGTCGCGTGTAAGGTCGTTTACAATTTCACCGGCAATAATAAGTCCGGCAACAGATGGGCAAAAGGCGGTGCTTCCGGGCACGGAACGCCTTGCTGAAAGCTCATCCGGCTCCGGGCTTTTTTTTGCCTCTGCCGGCGGCTCTTTTGAGTAAACAACCTTTAAGGCGTTAATGCCGCGCTTTTTAAGCTCCCGGCGCATAACACGGGCAAGGGGACAAACCGTTGTATCGTAAATATCCGCCACCTCAAACGCGGAGGCGTTTTTTTTGTTGCCGGCGCCCATGGCGCTTATTATCGGGGTGCCGACCCTGTCGGCGTTTACAATAAGCTCAAGCTTTGACGTTACTGTGTCAATGGCATCCACAATGTAGTCATACCGTGAAAAATCAAGCTCACCGGAATTTTCCGGCGTGTAAAAAATGTTTATGGCATTAACCTTCGCATCCGGGTTGATTTCGCCTATCCTTTCGGCCATAACCTCTGTTTTGTAGCGGCCGATGGTTTTGTGCGTTGCAATAATCTGGCGGTTGATGTTGGAAACGCTTACCCTGTCCGAGTCAATAAGATCCAAGCGGCCGATGCCGCTTCGGGCAAGTGCTTCGGCAACGTAGCCACCGACGCCGCCGATGCCGAAAACGGCAACGCGTGCCGCAGAAAGCTTATTTAGGGCTTCATCGCCGTATAAAAGCGCTGTGCGGGAAAACTGCTCCTTCATTGGCAATCCTCCTTAATAAAATTTTCCAAAAAGCTGTGTGTTCCGTTTTTATCCTTGTAGGCAATAACGGTTTCCAAATTTACGTTCTGTACGCTTTTGAAGATGTTTTGCTCCACTCTGGGGTTTACCTTTTTCAAGGAGGCAATAAGCTCCTTTATTTCCAAGCGCTTAGAGCCCGTTTTGTCCAGCGCGCAGGCCTCGGTAAATTTACAAGCGCATTGAAGAAATTTAAGGCCGTTTGTGTCGCACCACCTTTTTATATCCTCCTCGCGGATAAGGTACATTGGGCGTATAAGCTCCATTCCGGGAAAGTTTGTACTTTTAATTCGCGGCATCATGGTTTGCACCTGGCCACCGTAAAGCATGCCCATTAAAATGGTTTCAATAACGTCGTCATAATGATGGCCGAGGGCAATTTTGTTACAGCCAAACTCCTTGGCCTTGGAATAAAGATAGCCGCGCCTCATTCTTGCGCAAATGTAGCATGGGGACTTTTCAATGTCAAAAACGGCATCGAAAATGGTACTTTCAAAAACCGTTACAGGAACATCCAATATTTTTGCATTGTATTCAATTTGCTGCCTGTTTTTTTCGCTGTAGCCCGGGTCCATTACCAAAAAAACAAGCTCAAAATGGAATTTGTTGTGCCTTTTGAGCTCCTGGAAAAGCTTGGCCATGAGCATGGAATCCTTGCCTCCGGAAATACAAACGGCAATGCGGTCGTTTTCCTCCACCAGGGAATAAAGGTTTATTGCCTGGGCAAACTTTGAAAACAAACAGCGGTGAAAGGTTTTTCTTATGCTTTTTTCAACTTCTTCGGCCTTTGTCTGAGGCAGTTTTTTTTCTTTTGTCACCGTTTCACATCTCCTATATCTGTTACAATTTCATAGCCGGCGTCAGACACGCGCTTTTCAAGGCAGGAAAGGCACTCGGCGGCCTCCTCGCCGGTGCAGATTTTGTTTTCGTAAAGTGAATATTTTTTCCTTACCGCCAAGGGGGAAAGGTTTGGCATTACAACGTTTGCCCCGGCGCGAAGCCCCTTTTCGCGGCCGAGTGGGTCAAGCGTGCCGAGAGCTGTGGTAGCGGGAATAAGCGCGTGGGGGAGCATAAGCCTTATTATGGAAATAAGCCTTAGGGTAAGACTTACGCTTCCGTTTTCAAAATCCTTAAACGGAGTGCCGTTATGGGTAATAAAGGGTCCGATTCCCACCATATCCGGGTCAAGATCAGCAATAAAGCGCAAATCCTCAATAATATTTTCGCATGACTGGTAGGGACTGCCGACCATGAAGCCCGTGCCGACCTGATAGCCGATTTCCTTAAGATTGTAAAGGCAGGCCTTTCGATTTTTAAGGCTCATAGAGGCAGGGTGAAGCTTTGCGTAATGAGCTTCGTTCGCAGTTTCGTGGCGCAGGAGATAGCGGTTTGCACCGCTTGCGAAAAAATCGCGGTAGCTTTGCTTTGAACGCTCACCCAAGGAAAGGGTAATGGCCGAGGAGGGGTAGCGCTCCTTTATTTTTTGGCACAGGCGGCAAATGTCGCCGTCGGTAAAATGCAGATCCTCACCGCCCTGAAGCACAAAGGTGCGAAAGCCTAAACTGTAGCCAACCTCACAGGAGGAAAGAATTTCCTCCTGTGAAAGTCGGTAGCGTGAAATGCCCTTGTCCGAGCAACGCAGACCGCAGTAATAGCAGTCGTTTTTGCAATAGTTTGTAAATTCGATAAGCCCTCTTATATAAACAGAGGTGCCGTAAACCTTCCTTCTTACCTCATCGGCAAGGGGAAAAAGCACTGTGTCAAATTCGCTTGAGCAAATAAGCGCCTCAAAATCAGAGTCACTTAGGCTTTTTTCATCGCAAAGCTTTTTGCAAAGTGTGTTTTTCATAATTATCACCACATAAAAATATAGCATAATTTTAAGCCTAAGTCAACACCGGAGGGCGCTTTGGAGAAAAGTTTACCACTTGTTTACTTTTTTGTATTGATTTTTTCGGACTGTGAGTGTATAATATAAAAAGTATATTAAAAAAAGGGGAATAAAAATGGAAGAAAATTTCGACAAAGAAAATTTTGCCGATGTTAATTACGGCAGAGA
>CAZITC010000209.1:0-3201 GCA_964542085.1 uncultured Ruminococcus sp.
TTATGAATACAGGGCAAACCAATACTTCAATTCGTCGGTGGACAGAAATATAAGATTTATTACGGTTACGCAGATAGCGGCCGGCGAAATCCCCTTTGATGAGTGCGCGGACTACACCTTAAAGGCTGTTAAGGAGTATATGGAGCGGGCATCGGAGTGTGGCTTTGTGTTCGACAGTAAGCCGGAGGCCTTTGACTACAACACAAATTTGCGTATTCCCTCGGCGTGCTGTGCCGTTATCATGGTATTCCTTGTGCTTTTAACCGTGCTTATGGTTTTTGATATTGAAGGCAAAAAACTTAAAATTGCGGCTATAATTGTGGCGGCGCTGGCGTTTGCGGCAACCTTTGTATTGCCGTTAAGCCTTGTTTTGCTGTACCCGACGGTTTATTGCCTTGTGGTATCGTGCTTTGCGATGGCGGCAATAATGAAGCTTATGCAAAGGCTTGGCAAAAAGTACAACACCTTGGTTGAAATTTTAATTGCGGTTGTTTTAATGCTTGTTATTTTGTGCATCGGCGCTCTTGGCATGGGTACAATGCTTTCGGGAATAAATTATTATGTTAATAACTACATTTTCCGCGGAATAAAGCTTTCACTCATGATTCCGCCGGTATTTACCGCTATTGCATTTTACTTTATTTCCTGCACTCGCGATAAGAATAAAAAGATAGGCGAAACGGCGGTTAAAATTCTAAAGTCCGATATAAAGGTGTATTGGGTATTAATCGGCGGCTTTATCGGCATAATCGGCATGTATTACATTATAAGAAGCGGAAACGTAAACAGAATAAGCTCCTTGGAACAGGCAATGAGAACGGCAATAACAAATGCCTTCCCGGCACGTCCCAGGACGAAGGAGTTTTTGATCGGCTATCCCTCGCTTGTGCTTTTCGTTTACTATATGCGAAACACTGATATAAAGCTTGTACAGTGGTTTTTCGCTGTGGGAACGTCCATTCTTTCCGCCTCGGTGATGAACAGCTTCTGCCACGTGTTTACCGATTTGACCATTATTTATCAGCGTGTGGTAAACGGCGTTTTGATTGGTGCAATTGTTGCCGTATTTGCCTTTGTTGCAAACGCCGCGCTTGTAAGAATTGTAAAAAGTCTGGTTCCGATGTTTAAAAATTCGGATGTGGAGATGAAATAATGTCTGACATATTGATTTCCGGCTATCACGGCTTTGCAAACAGCGGTGATGAGGCATTGCTTTGGGCAATTTTGAACACAGTTAAGCAAAAAAAGCCCGACGTATCCGTTACGGTGCTTTCCAAAACACCTGATGAAACCGCCAGAGATTACGGCGTAAAATCTGTGAACCGCTACAATTACTTCAAAATCAAAAGGGAAATGGAGCAAGCCAAAATGCTTATTTTCGGCGGCGGCAGTCTTTTGCAAAATGTAACCAGCAGTAAGTCGCTGAGGTACTATCTTTTGATTATTGCCTTGGCGCAAAAATGCGGACTTAAAACCATGCTTTACGCAAACGGAATAGGCCCCGTTGAAGGGAAAAAGGATGAAAGGCTTACCGCGCGCATATTGAATAAGGTTGATTTAATAACCCTGAGGGACGATAAGTCGGACGAGGAGCTCAAGCGCCTCGGAGTAACAAAGCCCGAAATTATTATTACTGCCGACCCGGCATTTACCATAAGCTTAAAGGATGCGTTGACAGGTCAGTATTTTATCAAGCGCGCTGGTGTGCCGGATGGGACAAAGGTTTGCGCTGTTTCCATAAGACCGTGGAAAAATTCCGCAAGCAATTTTGCCGCGGTTATGGCCGAGCTTTGCGATTACATGGTCGAAAAATACAGCATTTATCCGCTGTTTGTGCCGATGCAGTACCCACAAGATACCGAAATATCCAACGAGGTTATGCGCCTTATGAAAAAACCCTCGTATATAATCAACCGCAACCTGACTGTGGCGGAAATGTTTTCCGTTTTGTCCGGGGCGGAGGTGCTTGTCGGCATGAGGCTTCATTCGCTTATTTACGCAACGACACTGGAAATTCCGGCAATGGCCTTGGTTTATGACCCGAAGATAAGCGCATTTATGGAGTCGCTCAGTCAGCCTTATATGCTTAACGTTGAAAACATTGATGCCGAGGGGGCAAAGCAAACCTTTGACAGCTTGGTGGAAAACCTTTCAGAGCACAGAAAAAAACTGCATTATGCAAATGCAGTGCTTAAAAAGAAGGCGGAAGAAAACGCAGAATACGCAATAAGGCTTTTGGATGAGGCAAAAAAATGATATTAATAATAGCAGAAAAGCCTTCGCTTGCCAGAAACATTGCTTCGGCAATCGGCGGAATGAAAAAGGGCGACGGCTATATGGAGGGCAGCGGTTATATTGTAACATGGGCTTTCGGACATCTTTTTTCGCTGGAGGATATTGAATATTACAGACCTTCGGCATCAACCTATTGGTCTATGGAGAATATTCCATGCTTTCCGGAGGAATTTAAATACACTCTAAAGCACGATAAAAACGGAAAAATCGACCCGGGAATAAAAAAACAGTTCGAAACAATAAAGCACCTTGCCGCTCGAAGCGATGTTGAGGTTATCGTCAACGCCGGCGACTCGGATCGTGAGGGTGAAATAATAGTTCGTACCTGTATAAGGGAAGCCGGCGCCGAAGGAAAATGCATAAAAAGGCTGTGGCTACCCGACCAAACGCCGGAAACCATTCGTGAGGGCTTGGGCGCCATGGAAAGTGACACGAAATACGACAATCTTGCCAAAGAGGGCTACGCGAGAACCTTTATAGATTGGCTTTACGGAGTAAATCTAACGCGCTACGCATCACTAAAAACCGGAACACTTTTAAGAGTCGGCCGCGTTATCGTGCCGATTGTTAAGGCGGTTTACGACCGTGATATGGCAATTAAAAATTTCAAAAGCGAAATTTATTATGCGCCGGTGAGCAAGGAGGAAACCGCGGGAGAGGTTGTTGAGCTTCAAAGCAAGGAAAAGTTCGGCAAGGATGAGCTTTCCAAGGCAACGGATTATTGCACGCTTTTGAACGGGCAAACGGCCAGGGTGGTAAGCCAAAAAAGAAAAAAGGAAACCCTTGCCCCCGGTAAGCTTTATTCCTTGACAAAGCTCCAAAATGTGCTCGGCAAAAAGTACAAAATGCCGATGGATGAAAGCCTCAAGCTTCTTCAGGGGCTTTACGAAAAGGGGTATGTTACAT
>CAZITC010000210.1:0-3192 GCA_964542085.1 uncultured Ruminococcus sp.
CGGTCAGCTTTTCGGGGCTGCCAAGGTTTTTAACCTCTTCCCCGTCCGCCTTATATGACTTTGCACCGGCAACGAACATATTGCCCGTTGTGTCAAGTTCCTTTATTGCATCTGCCGCAAAGCACACCGCGCAGGTTGATGCGGCAATGCAAAGACATAAAAGAAGTGATAAGATTTTTTTCATATTTTCCATCCTTTCCATCCTTTCCTTTTTAAGGCCTTCGCGGGATTAAAAATCCCCCTTTATGGGCCCTTTTTACGCTAAATAATGTGCTACAGAATTTACGCTCTCAGCCGAAGCAGTTCCGATCGAGTAAATACCGTTACCAAGGGATGTTACATTAAGACCCATGCACTCGGCGAATATGCTTACAGGAAGGTAAATTGTTCCGTTTGCGGCAACGGATGCATTTGAAAGAGGCTTCAAATAGCCGTTTGCCCTGGACTCATACGATCCTACCGTGGTGTAATACCAATTGGTTTCTGTGATTTCGGTAAGCTCATCATTCATTTTAAACTGATAGAAGTAGAAAATGTTGCTTATTGCATCGTAATAGGTTTTGCTGCGTCCGTAGCCAAGAATATCCGTAAGCGCGTTTACAGGAATGTAAAGTGTAGAATTCATTTCGAATGGTGCAATTGTAGTATTCGACTCATCAACGGTTACAATCGCGCCGGAAGCAATCATTTGATTTTTGCCGGCCTTCAAAATCACGCTGTCGGATACCGCACTTCTTTCGCTATCCGTCAAAGCCTTTTGCGCAATTTCAGTGTACAGATAATTGAAGCGGCCTATGGGTGCGGTGTTCTGCTGTTCGTAAAGGTCAATTATCTCGTTAAATGTGCCGTCAACCCACTTAAGCTCAACGTCAAGTGTTCCGGTTAAGCCGAGAGCCGCTCTGGGAACAGCAATTTCAAGAACATTACCGTTTCTTACAAGCTGTGCCGTTGCAACGAAGGTAAAGCTTCCGTCCGCGCCAATTGACTCTACCGCGTCCGTGCCGTTTCGGCCGATGATGAAGTTATAGCCGTTAAAGCCTGTTGCGGGGTTCCTGTCCGCGTTTATGTATAGGGTTGTTGCGGCAAGTGAAGCGCCTTCCTTACCCTTTGCCATAAAGTACAGGTTTGCACCGTCACGCGATGCCTTAGAGTAAATTACTCTGTCACCGGAATTTGTTTTATATTCCGCGTTTTCTCCGGTTTTTCTAAGCTTGAAGCCGCTTGTATTATTGCGGTCATCTGCCGAATAGTTATAGAACGCCGGTGTTACGGCATCCCAATCGGTAACTGCGCCGTCAACCGCGATTGTTGCCTCCGCTCCGGCAACAGGTGCCTGACGAACGCCTTTATATTTTCTTATAAAGTCTGTGAGGAGCATGTAATAAATGTCCTCAAGCTCACCCTTAACAGGCTCAAAATCACGGCTGTGTGCATTGTCAAAGGTATCAACAAAGCCGGGGCCGGGCTGAAGGTCAGCCGAAAGCTCGTTCCAACCGTCAACGTATATAATGTGCGGGTCTGCATCAAGAGCAAGGCGCGCTTCCTCCTGGAAATAAGGTGCGTTCTTTATTCCGTCAGAGCTCAAATCCTCGCTGAATGCGGCCGAGTAGTTTCTGCCCTTAGCGTAAGGCTCACTTGTTATGTGGCTCTTACCGCGACCGAGAACATAGGACTCGTTATGCGCAACTCCGACAGCTACCATTTCAGGACGGCCGTCATCCTGAGCAACACCTCTTTGCATCTGGGGGAAGGATTCACACCATTCCCAACGATAAAGGTTTTCCGGATCGCGGCTGGTACCGTGTCCGCGCCAAGAGAAGTGGTCTGCCAAAACATCCTTGAGGTCGGCCGATGATCTGTCGCCTACCTCTGCGATAAGAGTGCTACCGTCATCAATGGAGAATATGAAAGGCTTGCCGTCATAATAATACCAAATATCCGACCAGTCGTTTTCAATAAAGCCAACGTTGTATAAAACGGTTGCAAGATTTGTCATAGTCTTGCCGCTGTTCCAGTTAAACAGGCTGAGCCTGGGAATATCCACGCCGTTTCGCTTGGAATCTCTCATTGCCTCTGCAAGCACCACCAAAGTGGGAACGAACGCAATTCCGCCGTTAGAAAGATCTAAAAAGATTGCGTCCACTCCAGCCGCGGAAAGCATTTCCATATGGCGGCAGTAAACAAAGTAATCATAGCTGTTATAGAAGCCGAGAGCCGGCTCGTCCCAGAAATACTGCGGAACTGCGCCGTATGTTTTCCAGGCATCCGAGGTTTGCGATTTCATTGCATCTGGATATTCGGAAATAAGCTCGGAAATAATTCTTGCTTCCGATGCGCCCAAGGATGTAAACCAGGTCCAGTACATCATTCCGACCTCGCGCTGTCCCTGCTTGGGAGCGCCAGTTTCAGAATAATCGGCAACCTTTCTGCCGACTGAATCGGTTGCAACCCACGTGTCGGCATAATAGTCAACTATTGCGCTGTCCGGCACCTGTTCATCCAATGCAGTATCCGCATAAGCTTCGCTCTTAAACTCAAAGCTTTCTACCGAAAGTCTTGACGTGTCACCCAGGTTATACATGGAAACAAAGTAAACATCGTGCGTGCCGCTTGACGGTGTTATGTAAGCTGAGTATATTTCCTTCTCCTTCGAAACAACAATCGTACCGATTTGCTCGCCCGTCATCGGGTTATCAAGCATAATCCTCAAGCCGGCACCGTTTGTCCATCCGCGAAGAAATGCCGTTGCCTTCATTTCAACGGAATTCTTACCGGTAAGGTCAACGCCGGCAAAGCCAATGTAATTACCCTTGTCAAAGGTTTGTGCCAGTCCGTCTTTAATTACAACGCCCTTTTTGTAGTCCGCGGCACTTGACAAAAGCACCCCGTCTGCGGCGAAGGAAACAAAAAAGACTGACAGCATACACAATGTCAAAAGCAAGCTAATAAATTTTCTCATTCCTTTTCCCTCTTTCTTTTTTAGTATTGACTTTATTATATAACTGCTTTATAATTAAAACAAGGGTTATTTTTATACTTTTTTAGGGGTGTTTTTAATGTTAAAAAAAGATCATGACTTAACTGAAGTCAATTTCAGTATTTTCCCGCACCAACAGTTTGATTGCGATTTTCACAAGCACAGATATTTTGAACTTGTTTACATTGTTGAAGGTGAGGCCCTTCATATTATAA
>CAZITC010000211.1:0-3163 GCA_964542085.1 uncultured Ruminococcus sp.
GGGGATTTTGCAGTCCGTCATAAATCCGGCCAAGCAATCCGGGCCCCAGCTGTGCCGAAAGCATATCGCCGGTAAATTCCACCCGGTCGCCGCATTTTAAGCCGTCCGTCATTTCGTAAACCTGTATCTGCGCTACGTTTCCTCTTATACGGATAACCTCGCTTTTAAGGGCGGTATCTCCGGCATAAACGTAACATATTTCATTCATGGAAACGTTGCCGTCAAATTCCACCGACACCAAATTTCCGTTAATGCTTAAAACCCTTCCTGTATTTTCGGTCATTGTTTAACCTCCAACCTATCTCCATTAAAAATGGAATTGTATATTTTTCTGTATGCCTCTTCTCCTATGGTCTTGTCAAACTGCCTTGTGCGAAGCAAAAGCTTAAGCTTAATCCCGTAATAAAAAATGTAGTCGTCGCTGAAACTGTCCGCCGGGCGAAGCGCCTCCAAGACCGAAAGCCGGTAGGCTGTGAGCTTAAGCTCTGCCTCCATGGGATTTTCCGCCTCGGTTGCCGCCTCCGCCGCCTTAACACATTCAACCGGCAGAGGGTCAGTTCCGGCATCAAAGCCTTTTTGCAATTTCTCCGCGCGTATGCGCCCTAAGGCAAGGCGCAGCTTTCTTTCGCTATCATTCCAAGCGTCAATCAGGGGAACGCCCAAAGGCGGCGCTATTCTTTTCGGCGTCGTGGTCAAGCTTTTTAGTGCCGTGAGCGCTCGCTTACTCAAAAAGCGGCCGCACAGCTCCGAAAAAGCCTCCTCGGTAATAGGAAGGGGCGCGCCCTCCGTTATTCCGTCCAGGGACGGAAGCTGTGAAATCAAATAATATTCAGCCATATAGCTTACGCCTCTTTCAAAAGCTCGGTAATTTTGGGGCTTAGGTAGCAGGAAAGCATATCTGAAACCGCCTCGGCGCTGTAATCGTAATATGCACTGCCGTTGTTCACCGCAATGCGGAAGCCGCCGTCAAAGCTGTCACTTGCCTTAAGTGTTACGCCCTTGGAAATTCTTTCTTTAAGAGCGGCGGTCAGTGTGCCCTGAAGCTTGTCCAAATCCTCACTGTTTAAAATAACTGATAAATCCTCGGCCTCCGGGTTTTTGGCCCAGCCCTCAACGGCCTTCAGTATAAGCTGTGTAAGAGCATCGCCGGAAAAGGCGGAGCTTATGCTCTCACCTAAAATTGCGTTAAGCTCGCGCGTAACGCTTTCTCGGAAGGAAATGAGCGTGTTTCTGGCCGCTTGGCGAATTGCATCTTCAGCGGAGGAAACCATGCGTTCGTTCTCAGCCTTGGCGTTAAGCAAAATTTTCTCAGCCTCCGCTTTTGCATCGGCAACGGTTTTTTCCGCCTTCTCGCTTGCGGTTGTAATTATGGCCTCCGCCTCCGCCTCGGCTGCGTCCACGCCGTCCTTTTTAATCCGGTCAATAAGTTCTTGGAGCTGTACTTCCATACTGCTATCTCCTTTGCTTAATTTTTATTATTCTTTTCTTGGAAATTTTCTGTAAAAAAACATAAGGGAGCCAGTGTCCTCTGCAGTCAGCTGGTTCCCTTAATTATTACAAATATTTATTTTGCTGTATTATATCATGCTTTCATTTTTTTGTCAAGGAAAAATTCCGGATTATTCACAAATTATTAAAAAACCGGGGGGGGTGCCGAAGGTTGGAAAAATGCATTGCCATTTACAAAAATGCGTGCTATAATATAAAAAAACTGAAACGGAGTTTATTTATGAAGCTTAAATTTGATATTGAAGGAAAAATCCAACCGGACCCATTCATCTTTTTCGATGACGGCCGCTATTATTTATATGTTACCGCCGCAGAAGGGGTGGAGGCCTACAGCGCAGACTCCGTTACAGGTCTGTGGCATTACCTCGGCACGGTAACCGAAACCGAAAACGCACAGGATTTTTGGGCGCCATCCGTTATAAAAATCGACGCCACCTATTACATGTACGTTTCGTTTTTGCGTGACGGTAATTTTCAGTTTATGCACGTGCTTTCATCAAGCAGTCCCGAGGGGCCCTTCAAAAACGAAAAATGCTTATACGAGCGCTTTTCCATCGACTCCCACATGGTTAAAACCGAAAAGGGGCTGTTTTTGTGGTACGCTGAGGATAACCTAAACACCGACAAGGTCGGCACCAGGGTATTTATTGACCGCTTTATTGACCCTGAAACGCCGGAGCATAACCCGAAGGAGGTTATTTTGCCAAGCTTTCCGGAGGAGAAATTCACTCCGCAGTGCACCAAGGAGCGGGACTGGTACACCGTTGAGGGTCCGTTTTGGTTTAAGAAGGACGGTTGGCAGTACGTTATGTACAGCGCCGGTTGCTATAAGAATGATACCTATCACATCGGCTATGCAAGCGCTCACTCGGATGAGGAGGATTTGAAAACGGTCGACTTCGTTAAGCATACGGACAACGGACGCTTTGCTCCCGTTGTTATCAAAAACGAATTTGAGGAGGGCACCGGCCACCACAGCGTAATTTCGTGTAACGGCGAATTTTACGCAATTTACCACGGCCGCGACTACACCAATGATCCGGCAGCTCCGGAGGAACGGAGAACGGCGCGCATTTGCCGCCTTATCGTGGATAACGGCACAATTAAGGCAGAACGCTTTCCCGACAGACTGTAGAATGTTTAAAAAAGGCTCCCCTACCTATTAGGTAAGGGGAGCTTTTTGTCGCGCTGTATCGGCCGCTTTTCGCCCTATAAATAAAGGAAAATCCGCCTTTGCGCCGAATAGAATAAATATAATTATGACAGGGGGGATGATTTTTTGCTTTATGTAATGAGCGACCTTCACGGCTGTTATGACAGCTACCGTAAAATGCTGGACAAAATCAGCTTGGGTGAGGATGATACGCTGTTCGTTCTCGGGGACGTAATTGACCGTGGAGAAGACGGCATAAAAATCCTTTTGGATATGATGCAAAGGGCGAATGTTGTGCCGATGCTCGGCAATCACGAATACATGGCGTACCGCGTTCTCAAGAAATTCAACGTTGAAATTACGGAAGAGAACTATGATACACAGCTGGATGCCGCGGCAATGGAAATGTATGAAAACTGGATGCTCAACGGCGGCATTACAACACTGCAGGCGTTTAGAAAATTATCCCTTCCGCAGAGAGAGGAGGTTATAGAGTACCTC
>CAZITC010000212.1:0-3160 GCA_964542085.1 uncultured Ruminococcus sp.
CAGGTGCCTCATGCTCGGCTTTTGCAAGGCCTATAACCCTTACGCCTTCGCCCGGGCGCATAAGTCTTACGCCGCTGGTTGCTCTTCCGATTGAATTAATTTCATCGGAATAAACCCTTATTATTACACCGTCCGAAGCGATGAGCATAATATCATCGTCTGCCGTCACGTCCGTTATGCCGATTACCTTACCCGTTTTTTCCGAGGTTTTATAACCGATAAGACCCATACCGCTTCTTTTTTGGGTTTTGAAAAGCTCAAACTCCGTCTTTTTACCGAAGCCGTTTTCGGTAACTATCATAAGCTCGGCATTTTCATTAACGTTTGCCATGCCCACAACAAAATCATCCCGTTTAAGATTTATGGCCTTGACACCGCGAGTTACTCTGCCCATGGGCCTTACATCCTCTTCGTTAAAGCGAATTGCCATACCCTTATTTGTACCGACGATAATGTCGTTCCTTCCGTCGGTAAGGCTGACCGCAATAAGCTCATCGTCATCATCAATTAATATGGATATAAGTCCGCCCTTTCTGGTGGAGCCGTAGCAATCCAATGAGGTTTTCTTAATTATTCCCTTCTTGGTAAGCATTGTAAGATACTTATCCTCCGAAAATTCCTTAACCGGTATCATTGCTGTTATTTTTTCGTCTTTTTCAATCGGAATAAGGTTTACAATTGCAGAGCCCTTTGACTGTCTTCCCGATTCAGGAATTTGATATCCCTTAAGCTTATATGCCCTTCCCTTGTTGGTAAAGAACATTATAAAGTCATGCGTGGAGGCCGTGGAAATGTACTTAACAAAATCCTCCTCCCTTGTTTGAAGACCGGAAACGCCGCGGCCGCCCCTGTGCTGAATTTTATAAGCGGAGCTTACCGTTCTTTTTACATAGCCGTAGTGAGTAAGGGTTATTACGCAGTCCTCACGCTCAATTAAATCCTCGTCCTCAATATCCTCGATAACGTCCTCAATTTGCGTTTCTCTTTCGTCGCCGTACTTTTCCTTTATTTCCAAAAGCTCCTTTTTGATTTGCTCCATCAAAAGCGACCTGTCGGAAAGAAGAAGCTTATATTCCTCAACCTTATCCGAAAGCTCGTCAAACTCTGCATTGATTTTTTCGCCGTTTAAGCGCTGAAGCTGAACAAGGCGCATATCCAAAACGCTTTGAGCCTGAATTTCCGAAAAGCCGAAGCGCGATATAAGGTTTTCCTTTGCATCGTCATAGGAATTTCTTATTATGCTTATTATCTCGTCAATATTGGCAAGCGCAATTCTTAAGCCTTCCAAAATGTGCATTCTTGCCTCTGCCTTTTCAAGGTCAAACTTCGTTCTTCTTGTAACTATTTCCTCCTGGAAGGTAATAAACCTGTCCAAAATATCCTTAAGTCCCAGCGTTCTGGGTCTTCCGTTGTCAATGGCTATCATGTTAATGGAAAAGCTGTCCTGAAGGCGTGAATATTTGTAAAGCTGATTTAAGACAACCTGAGGATTTGCATCCCTTTTCAAGAAAATTTCAAGCCTTATTCCCACTCTGTCGGAGGAATGGTCATCAATATCGTCCAATCCTTCGATTTTTTTATCCTTAGCCAAATTTGCAATGGACTCAACAAGGTCTTTTTTATTCACTTTATAAGGAAGCTCGGTTACAATGATGGAAGCTTTTCCGTCCTTATGCTCCTCAATCTGAGCCTTAGCCCTTATTATAATTCTTCCCTTACCGGTTGCATAGGCACTTCTTATTCCGCTTCTTCCCATGATTGTGGCCTTTGTCGGAAAATCGGGGCCCTTTATGTATCCCATAAGCTCCTCAACCGTTATTTCCGGGTCTTCAATCTGAGCAATAACTCCGTCCAAAACCTCACTCAAATTATGAGGAGGAATTTCAGTTGCCATGCCGACCGCAATTCCCGATGATCCGTTTACCAAAAGGGTAGGTATTCTTGTGGGAAGAACAACCGGTTCTCTTCTTTTTTCATCAAAATTGGGTACAAAATCAACCGTATTTTTTTCAATATTTTCAAGCAGAGCATTGCTTATTTTGCTCATTCTTGCTTCCGTGTAACGGTAAGCAGCCGGGGGGTCACCGTCAATGCTTCCGAAGTTACCGTGACCGTCCACCAACGGGTATCTTAATGAAAAGTCCTGTGCCATACGCACCATGGCATCGTAAACCGAAGCATCACCGTGGGGATGGTAGCGACCGATAACGTTACCGACGGTGGTTGCCGATTTATAAAAGGGCTTGTCCGAGGTAAGATTTTCCTCATACATTGAATAAAGAATACGCCTGTGCACAGGCTTAAGACCGTCCCTTACATCGGGAAGAGCACGACTTACAATAACGCTCATTGCATAATCAATAAACGCTTCCTTCATTCTTTTTTCAATATCAATATCTACAATTGTTTGTGTTTCCAAATGCTCCTCAAAATGGGAGTCTTCGTAATTTTTGCTTTTTTTCGCCATGCTTTGCCTCCGTTAAATATCGAGATTTTGTACGTATTGAGCATTTTCTTCAATAAATACTCTTCTCGGCTCTACCTCGTCACCCATAAGAACGCTGAAAATATCATTTGCTCTTGCCGCATCCTCCATGGTAACCTTAAGCAATATTCTGTTTTTCGGGTCCATTGTTGTTTCCCAAAGCTCCTCCGGATTCATTTCACCAAGACCCTTATATCTGCTTATATCAACCTTTGCACTTTCATCGCCGTTTTTCATTTCCTGGCTTATCAAATCCCTTTCCTCATCACTGAAAGCAACACGGGATTTTTTACCTCTCATAAGCTTGTAAAGCGGAGGCTTTGCAAGATATATATGTCCCTTTTCAATAAGTGGTGTCATAAATCTGAAGAAGAAGGTTAAAAGAAGTGTTTGAATGTGGGCACCGTCAACATCGGCATCGGCCATGATAATTATTTTATCGTACCGTAATTTTTCTGCATTGAAGCTGTCACCAATTCCCGTGCCCAAGGCCTGAATAACCGGTGTAAGCTTATCATTTCCGTAAACCTTATCCGCGCGTGCCTTTTCAACGTTAAGCATTTTTCCCCAAAGAGGAAGAATTGCCTGATATTTACTGTCCCTTCCGTTTTTGGCAGAGCCGCCAGCAGAATCTCCCTCGACGATATAAATTTCGGTTTTTGTGGGGTCCTTAAC
>CAZITC010000213.1:0-3156 GCA_964542085.1 uncultured Ruminococcus sp.
ATAAAGGGCGAGCATCCGGTACGTGTTAAAACCGGAGATTATTTTATTGTAAACACAAGCGATTATCACCGCTATCAAATGAACTTTATGCCGGAAATTAGCATTGTCAATGTTTTGTTTCGCGCTGATTTTATTGTCCCCTCGGTTAAGGACGGCACAGACTTTTCAGAAATAATGAACAACTTTGTTTTCAAGTCCGGTAACGTTAATTACCGCGATGATCCGACCCGATGCATTTTTTTCGATGCTGACGGCAGTGTTAAAAAAACTGTTTTTGCAATGCTGGATGAATACACAAAGGAAAATCACGGATACCTTGAAATGATACACAGTTATTTGTTGGAGCTTATCATACGCACAATGCGCACCATCGTTACCGAAAGCCAAAGGATTAAAAGCAAAACCGTATCCAAGGTAATTGAATACGCAAACGAAAATTTCAGCTCCAACGCATCATTGGCCGAAATTTCCGCAATACTGCAACTTACTCCGCAATACATTTCGTCAAAATTTTCCACGGAGTGTAAAATGACCTTTACCGAATATTTAAGGAAGCTTAGAATTAACCACGCTTGCCGGCTTTTGATTTCAACCACCATGAGTATTAACGAAATATCGGTGCAGTCCGGCTATAAGGACATTAAAACTTTTAACAAAATTTTCAAAGCAAGCACTGGTGATACGCCGAGAAGCTTCCGAAAAAAATCGTTATAAAATAAGCCCTGCATCGGATTTGCAATGCAGGGCTACTGTTTTTATGCTTTTTTTCTGAATTGTAAAATCAACCCGATGCCAAGGCCGACCAATGCCGGCGCAATCCACGCAAGTCCGTAATCGGCAAACGGCAAAAAGTGCTCTAAAATGTCAGTCACGCGACACCCGTCCGGATAAAATGAATGAATAAGGTCATAAAATGCCGCAATAAACGTGAAACCTGTTACACATCCGTAAACATATTTGCTGTTTTTGAAAACCTTGCCGAAAAGTCCAAGCAAAATAAGCACAATTGCAAGAGGATACAAAAACAACAGCACGGGAACGGAGTATTCTATAATCGTGTTTAAGCCAAGGTTTGCGATTAAAAACGATACAATGCTGAAAACCACCGTCCACACCTTATAGGAAAAGATTTTAGGAAAAAGCTTTTCGAAGGTTTCCGAACAGCTTGTTACAAGACCTACCGCTGTTTTCAAGCAAGCAAAGGTGAACATAACGGCTAAAATAATTTTTCCGCCGTTTCCGAAATAATGACCGGCAACCAAGGCGAAAACCTCGCCTCCGTTGGAGCAAACCTCATATACACCGCGGCTTTCGGCGCCCACAAGTGCTACCAGCGCATAAATAACCGCCATAAAAAGACAGCTGAAAACACCCGCCTTAACCGTATTTTTTGCAACACAGTTAGGGTCGGTTATTCCATGCTCGCGAATAACGTTTACAACAACAATTCCGAATGCAAGACCGGCCAGGGCATCCATAGTATTATAGCCCTCAAAAAAACCGGTAACGAACGCACTATCCTTATAGCTACCCATCGCTTCAATCCCGGAAGGGTTGCCCATGGGAGAAATCAATGCCGCCGCAATAAGTACGCCCAGAAAAAGAAGGAACAGCGGGTTTAATATTTTGCCGACCCATGTAAGTATTTTTCCCGGGTAAAGTGAAAATCCGAGCACCGCAATAAAAAACGCAAGTGAAAACAGCGCCAATGGCAAGCTTTCGCTCCTTCCGGCCAAAAGCGGCTCGATTCCCACGGCAAAAGGCACGGTTGCACACCTTGGAATTGCAAAAAACGGCCCTATAGTAAGATAAAGCGCACAGGTAAAAAACACGCAAAAGCTTTTTGATACCTTGCCGGAAAGCTCAATAAGTCCGTCGCTTCGGCTTATACCTATCGCCGTCACGCCAAGGAGCGGCAAGCCGACTCCCGTAATAATAAAGCCAATTATTGCCTTCAGTAAATTCTCACCGGCCAGCTGACCCATATGTATCGGGAAAATAAGATTTCCCGCGCCGAAAAACAGACCAAAAAGCATGCTTGCCGTGAAAACAAGTTCACCCTTGCTTAATTTTGTTTTCATTATACTCCCCCCTTATTTTAAGGCTCATCCGTATTTCCTTTTTGCCTTATTTAAATACCACATAGCCAGTATAAGTACAGCCGGGAAAATTGCCGCGGCCAAAATACCGATTTTCAAATTCTCGCCCGATGCACTTGCCGCCCAACCGGCAACAGACGGACCTAATGTGCACCCAATATCCCCCGCCATTGCAAGGAATGCAAACATAGCCGTTCCGCCACCCTTTATTCCGGCCGCGGCCTTGCTGTAGGTACCCGGCCAAAGTATTCCGACAGCGAATCCGGAAACCGCAATACCGGCAAGGCCGATATACGGGCTTTTAGTCAGAGCTATCATAAGGTATGCTACCAACGTCAAAACCGCGCTTTCCAACATCATTTCATTCAAATTTATTTTTTCGCCGAACTTTCCGTAAATCGTCCGCGAAATACCCATAAAAACAGCAAAAATCATAGGGCCTGCCAAGTCACTTACCTCCTTGGACAGACCGAGAGCGGTTTCGGTGAACGCAGATGCCCACTGGCTTATTGCAAGCTCACTTGCTCCTGCACAGCAAATAATAATTGCAAATACCCAAAACAGCTTGGTCTTAAAAAGATGTGAAAGTTTTAAGCCTTTTTCCCCGTCATCATTCAGCGAAGCCACCGGAATCACCAAAAACGCAACGGTATTCACGGCCGGAAGAAGGGCCCAAACTATTGCCAGTATCCGCCAGCTTTCAATTGAAAACAGGTTGAAAAACAGCGTTGAAACAAGGACAACCGCAACACTTCCCCAGCAATAAAAGGAATGTAGCATGCTCATTGTTTTGTCCTTATGCTTGCTCGGGCAAGCCTCTACCATAGGACTTATCACAACCTCCAAAAGACCGCCGCCAATGGCGTAGAAGAAAACCGAAATTAAAATGCCTAAAAAGTGCCCGGGGATTACATCCGGCAAAAATGACAGCAAGAAAAGGCCGATTGCCGAAAATACGTGTGCAATCACAGCGGATGCCCGATAGCCGATTTTATCAATGAAGAATGCAGACGTTAAATCCACCATAAGCTGAATGAAAAAATTAATTGTTATAAGC
>CAZITC010000214.1:0-3142 GCA_964542085.1 uncultured Ruminococcus sp.
ATGTGATGCTTTGCGGCCATACTCACAAAATATCGGTTGATATGCCGGGCGAAAACGGCGCAGTCGGCTTTCCGGTTGTCACGCTTTCGGAAAATGACCATCACGGTTATTTTGCCGGGGCCGGCATTGAATTTTACAAAAACGGAGAAATAAAAATCACCGTTACGGATTCGTACGGCAATATAAAAGAAAAAATAGAATTATAAGCGGTGAAAAGGCCGCCGTTGCTTCACGCAACGGCGGCCTTTTTTTCTATTTCTGTTCCGACAGCAAGCGGGCTATTTCGTCAATGTCGATGGGCTTTGCAATATAGCCGTTCATGCCGGCGGACAGGCACTTATTAATATCGCCGGCAAAGGTGTTGGCAGTCATCGCGTATATGGGAACTGTTTTATCCGGCCGGTCAAGACCTCGAATATTTGAGGCGGCTGTAATACCGTCCATGACCGGCATTTGCATATCCATGAAAACGGCAAAATATTCGCCGGGGGCTGAGGCTTTGAATTTTTCGACGGCATCAAGACCGTTTTCGGTGCGGTCAACCTCAAACTCCAAGGTTTTTAAAAGCTCGGATGCAACAACGGCATTCAAATCGTTATCCTCGGCAAGAAGCACCTTTTTGCCGGGAAGCTTAAGCGGAGCTTCCTCATTTATATCCTCCTCAGGAAGGCTTTCGACAACGGCGAAGGGAATTTTAACCGTAAATTCCGACCCTTTGCCAAGCTCGCTTTTAACTGAAAGCGTTCCGTGCATAAGGTCTAAAAGACCTTTTACAACCGCCATGCCAAGACCGGTGCCCTGTGTTTTGGAAACGCGGCTGTCCTTGGCGCGGACATATTCCTCGGTAATGTGGTCAACAAGCTCCTGATCCATGCCGATGCCGTCATCACGACAGGAAAAAATGTACGTGCCGTCGGTGGTGTGGGAAAGGCTAACCTTGATGCAGCCGCCGGGATTGGTATACTTTATGGCGTTGGAAATAATGTTCATTGCAATTTGGCCGAAGCGGCTTTCGTCACCGTAAACGAACGGGCCGGCAAAATCCAAGTCGGCAGTAAGTGCTTGACTTTTATCCTCTGCCAAGGTAAACAGAAGGTTGATGCTGTTTTTTACGGCGGTGGCCGGGTGGAATGGCTTAGATTCTAAGTGCATGGCACCGTGCTCCAATTGGTTTACGTCCAAAATGGAATTTATGAGCCCGAGAAGATAATAGCCCTCGGTCTTTATGGAATTAAGGGCATCGCCAAGCTTTTCGGGGTCGTGGGTGTAGCGCTGTGCAATTTGCGTCATACCCAAAACCGCATTTAGGGGCGTTCGTATGTCGTGGCTCATTTTGGAAAAGAAGTTTTCCTTGGCCTCCGTGGCGTGCTTTACATTTTCAAGAGCGGTGGCAAGCTCGTCAGTAATTTTCTTTTGATCGTGACGGCTTATGGAGGTTTGAATGTAAAGGGTTAAAAACAGTATCATCATGAAAATAAGAAGCACGGTACAAAGAAGGTAGGTGGGATTGTCAAAAAGATAGGCTAGCACTGTGGGAGCGGAAGATGCATCGGTATAATAATGAATGGTTTCGGTTTGCATTTCGCGGGAAATACCGGCAAGGGTTTTGCCCCAAAGCCCGTAAAAGCTCACGTCGCAGTCGGCGTTTACGGCCATTTTAATATCCAGTGAGGCGGCCGGAACAATATCCACGCTAAGTCGGTTTAAAACATCGCTTCGTGCCAGAGTTTGCGCCATGTAGGTCATTAAAAACGCGCCGTCAGTCTCTCCGGAAATGATTTTGTCAACGCAGTCTGATGTGCTTTCCGTTAAAATGACCTCCGCATCCGGCCAATAGGAAGAGAGAATTTCGTTCACGGAAAGGTTTCGGTCGGTGACGGCAAGGCTCCCGGCATTGCCGGAAATTCGGCCGGCACGTAAAATGGACACGCTTGATGAAAGGTATGTATCCGTAAGCTTGTATTTGGTTTGTCCCTCCTCCTCGTAGCAAAAAATGGTGTTTATGAGTATATCTGCCTGACCGGAATCCACAACCTTGTTATACTCCGCACGGTCAGAAACGGGGATGATTTCATACTTTAGCCCCAGCGCATCTGCAGTGGCACGGAAAAAATCTGCAGAAATGCCTAAGGCTTCACCGTTTTCGTACCAGGAATATGGGGCGGCATCCGGTTTCATTACGGCGCGTATAACCGTGCCGCTATCCTTTAATGAAGTAAGAAGCGCCGCTTCCTTTTCGGTTAATGCGAGGTTTTGGCCTTTAGCGGAAAAATAACGGTTATAAAGCTCCATTCTTTTGCTGGGCGTTTCTGTGTTAAGAGCATCAATTGCGGCATCGATTTGCTTAATTAAGCCGCTGTCCTCCTTTCGGGCAATGATGAAGTAGGGCGTTTGTCCGAATGTTTCAATCGTGCGTTCATCATCAGGCAAGCGCATATAACTGTTTAAAAGTGCATCAATTTTTCCGGAAATCAGCGCCTCCGACAGAGCGTTCTGAGAATCGTAATAAATGATTTCAAAGGAAAAGCCCTTATCGGTTGCCCATTTGATAAAATCGTCATTGTAGGAGTGACGGCGAAGCAGGCCGATTTTCATGCCTTCATAGGTGGAATAATTGCCCTCAATAATGCTTTTATTACCGGCCTTGATGTTAAGATAGGTTCCGGCAACGATAGCGCGGTGGTCGGAATAAGCAAATTCCGCGCGCCGCTCCGGAGTGGAGGCCGCAGCGGTATAAAGGTCAATTTCGCCGTTTCGGAGCATATTGATACATTCCTCGGACGACTTATCGTAGCCGACATAGGAAAAAGTGCATTGCATATAGCCGGAAATACTTTGCATAAGCTCATAGCCGTAGCCGGACATTTTTCCACTATCCTCCACGGTGTGGTAATTTTCCGAGGCGAAGAATGCAACCTTGTATTCGGGTGCGCCGGGGCGCGGAACGTATGATGCATATGAAGCGCTACCCCCTACAGCAAATATAAGGGATAGTATGGCACAAAAAAGCTTTTTCATGTTAGATTCCTTTCTAAAAAAGGTTTTTTATTCATTTTACCACGGATGACCGCGCCAAGCAACAAAAAGTTTCAAAGCTTTGGCCTTAAGCTGTTGCATTTGAAACTTTTTTATTATATAATAA
>CAZITC010000215.1:0-3121 GCA_964542085.1 uncultured Ruminococcus sp.
CACTCTTCCAGGGCGAGCTTAGAGAAGCGCCGGCATTCTTTAAAAAGGACGGTAAATATTTCGTGATAAGCTCATGGTGCACCGGCTGGGCTCCCAATCAGGGAACATATGCTTATTCCGACTCAATGGACGGAATTTTCACTGTAAACGAAAAATTCGGTGACGAAACAACCTACCGTTCACAAAGCGCATTTGTGCTTCCTGTTACCAAGGACGGAAAAACCGAATATATTTATTTCGGTGACCGTTGGGGCGGCTCCGGCGAAAAATATTTTGAGTCCTCCTATATTGTGCTTAAAATAGAGTTTGATGAAGAAGGAATGCCATTCATCAATTATTCTGAGGAAGCTTATCTTTGATGGGCAGCGGGTTTATTCACGAAAAAAAGGGCACTTTTGAATATCTTTTAAGTCCCATTCTAAATGAAGCGGGTGTTCTTCACTTCATCACCACAAGGCTTGGCGGCTGTTCCGTCGGGCACCTTTCCGAGCTTAATTTGGGGCTTGGAAGAGGGGACAGTGAGGAGGCGCTTGAAAAAAACTTTCAAACGGTTTTTGGTGCACTGGGCTTTACGGGGGAAAATATTTCAATCACGGGGCAAGTGCACAATACGCGCTCTGCCCTTATAACCGAGCCGCGCTACCGTTCGGAGGGGTGCGATGCGCTTATTACTGACAGGGTCGGTATTCCGCTGATGAGCTATTCGGCGGATTGTGTTCCCGTGCTTTTGTACGACAAGCGGCACAATGCGGCGGCAACCGTTCACTCAGGTTGGAGGGGGACGGCCGCGAGGATAACGGAGTGTGTGATTTCTGACATGAAAAAAAGCTTCGGTACACAGCCTAAGGATGTGCTGGCGGCAATCGGCCCTTCAATCGGGCCGTGCTGCTTTGAAATTCAGGCCGATGCGGCGGATATACTTAAGGCCGGAATTCCGGAGCTGGAATTTATTTATAAAAAGGATGAGCTTCACTTTACGGCAGACCTTTGGCGGGCGGTTGCGCATACACTTATCGCTTCCGGTGTGCCGGAGGCTTCGATTGATATTGCGGCCGAATGCAGTGTGTGTAATGATAAATTTTTCTCCTGCAGAAGGCAAAAAGGAAAATTCGGAGCCATGGGAGCATTTATTGAATTAAGACGGTGTGAAGGGCGGTAAGAAATGAAAAAGCTTTTGGCAATTTTTGCGGCACTTTGTATGCTTGCACTGCCTTCCTGCAAAAAAAGCGGTGGGGAGGAACAGGAAAAGGTAATAAAAGAGGATAAAAGCGTTATGGTGGAGGGCGGCACCTTAAGCGTAAGCATAAGAAAGCCTGATACCTTTAATCCTATATGCACCGCTTATGAAAGCTGTCGTGAGCTTTTTTATCTTTTTTATGACCCGCTTTTTGTTCTTAACGACGAATTTTCAGCAGTCGGTAATCTTGCGGAAAGCTATACTCCGTCGGAGGATGCGCTCTCCGGTACGCTTAAAATAAAGCAGGGAATAACCTTTTCGGACGGAAGCCTACTGACGGCGGAGGATGTTATTTACACGGTGAATTTTATTCGTGAGCATCCGGAAAGCTACGGCGGATGTCTTGAAAATTTGGTGGAGGCAACTGCAATAGGAACGGATAGGGTGCTTTTCACCCTTAAGGAGGCGGAACGCCATTTTGAAAGCATGCTGACCTTTCCCATAATCAAAAAGGACTCGCCGGAATTCATGGATTGTCCGATGGGTACCGGCCAGTTTTACTGCTATGCGGCAGATGTCGGATATACCGGGCTGGTATGCAAAAAAAATTCCGGCTATCACATGGGGCGGGCCTATTTGGACGGATTTAAGGTAAGCTATACCAATACCGACCTTAAGGCAAAGGCGGCCTTTAATTCCGGAGAAACTGATATTTTGGTCAATGCCGAGCCGGAGAGTATAACGAGGAGCAGTGTTGCACTTACCGAGGGTAAAACCAACAGATTTGAATTTTTAGGCTTTAACTGCGCCTCCGGCGTGTTCGCTTCTTATGAGGCGCGTCGCGCGGTATACGAGGCGGTGGGAAGCATCAAGCTTTCAGAGGCTTTGGAAAAGGCGCAAACCGCATCGCTTGCTCCGATTAATCCGGATGCGTGGTTTTACTCGGCAGAAGAGGTGGAGCGCGAGGATCCGAAAATGATTCTGGAGCGCAACGGCTGGAAAATGGGAGCCTCCGGTGTGTATCAAAAGGGCGGCGTGCCGCTTAAGTTTAAAATTTTGGTAAACAGTGATGCATCGGAGCGTCTTGCAATTGCAAAATTTATATGCGGATCACTGATTGAATACGGTGTTTCGGCCGACGTTTTGGCCGTTGATTATGAAGAGTATGAAAAAAAAATCGCAGAGGGTGAATTTGATGCATTCATCGGCGGAGCGGCAATCGGTAATGCTCAAAACCCCGGATTTTTGATAAAAACCGGCGGCGGTGCAAATGTTTTTGGCTATTCCGGCGGTGTAACGGACTTGCGCACAGATGTACTTTCGGCCTCGGCGGACTCCGAGGCGGGGGATGAGTCCAAGAAATTTATAAAGGCCTTTGCGGAAAATGCACCGCTTGCCGGGCTGTATTTCAAAGGTATGTATGTTGCTGCAAAAAGTGATTTGAAAATTCCTTCGCTAAGCCCAACGAGCGTATTTTTAACGGCATATACTTGGTACATGACAAAATAAAGCGCATTTTGTAACAAGAAAATGTTTGCATTAAGCAATTGCCTGTGGTATAATGGGCTTAATCGTGAAATGCCCAAGTCCACACTGATTTAAGAGCAGTGACCTACTTAAAAAAGGTGCTTAGGGAGCAAGGCAGACAAGGCGACAGAAAGCGCAGGGGTTTTCTGCATAAATGCCGGGCCTGGTTTGGTTGAAAAACAAGGGCTTTCAAGCATAAACATGCATAATTAATTGGTATTTTGAAAGGCGGACAAAAAATGATAAACGAACCGATAGTATTAAAAAAGGGTGAAGACGGAGCTCTTTACAAAACAAACACTTATTCAGAGCTTTTGGAAGAAAGAAAGATTTTTCTTTTTAATGAGGTTGACGATGACCTTTCCCAGTCAATCGTGGCACAGCTCCTTTATTTGGACTCCAAGGAGCCGGGAAAGG
>CAZITC010000216.1:0-3121 GCA_964542085.1 uncultured Ruminococcus sp.
ATGCTTGTTGACCTTCCGGGCTATGGCTATGCGGAGGTTTCAAAGGCGGAAAAGGCAAAATGGGCGCAAATGATTAATCATTATCTCTACAACAGAAAAAATCTTGCGACAACGTTTTTGATTGTTGATATAAGGCACAAGCCCTCGGTGGATGACTGCACAATGTATGACTTTATCAAAAGCCGCCAGGACGGCTGTGTTGTTATAGCAACAAAGGCGGATAAAATATCAAAATCGTCAATTGAAATGAATTTATGCACAATTTCGGACACGCTTAAAATGGATGATAAGGACATTTTAATTCCCTTTTCGGCGGAAAAGGGAATTGGCGTGGAGCAGGCCCTGGAGGTGCTTTATGGAATTGCTGAAGCAGGCGTTTGAGATTGCCTTCAGCGAAGCCGAAAGGGCTGAAGCGGAGGGCGATGTTCCCGTCGGCGCGGTAATTTTTGCGGACGGAAACATAATTTCCTTTGCTCATAATGAGCGTGAGGCAAGGCGAAGCCCAACGGCGCACGCCGAAATTTTGGCAATTGAGCGTGCAGCCGAAGCAAAAGCCGACTGGCGGCTTTCGGATGCATCGCTGGTGGTAACTTTAGAGCCGTGCATAATGTGTGCCGGCGCCATTATCAACGCAAGAATAAAAAATATTTATTTTTCGGCTCCGGATAAGGAGGCAGGTGCCTGCGGAGGAAGAATAAACGTTTTCAACAAAAATTACAATATCGTGGGCGGGCTTTATCTTCCCAGGGGGGAAAAGCTTATAACCGATTTTTTTACTAACCGACGAAAGGACTGACTTTAATGGAAAAGGAAAAATTTTATATAACCACGGCAATAGCCTATACTTCAAGAAAGCCGCATATCGGAAATACATATGAGGTTGTTTTGACCGATGCGATTGCGCGCTTTAATCGCCTTATCGGAAAGGATGTTTACTTTTTAACCGGAACGGACGAGCACGGCCAGAAAATTGAAGAAATTGCAGCGGAAAACGGCGTAACCCCGAAAGCGTACGTTGACGGCGTGGCCGGAGAGATAAAAAACATTTGGGACCTTATGGGTGCAAGCTATGATAAATTCATAAGAACAACGGACGATTATCACGTTAGCGCCGTTCAGAAAATATTCAAGAAATTTTACGACCAGGGTGATATCTATAAAAGCGAATACGAAGGACTTTACTGTGTGCCCTGTGAGTCGTTCTTTACCGATACCCAGGCGCCGGACGGCATTTGCCCCGACTGCGGAAGGCCGCTTAAAAAAACCCATGAAGAGGCTTACTTTTTCAAAATGAGCAAGTACCAAAAAAGGCTTGAGGAATACATTGAAGCGCACCCCGATTTCATTCAGCCCGAGGCAAGAAAGCGCGAAATGGTGAACAATTTCATCAAGCCCGGTATTCAGGACCTTTGCGTATCAAGAACCTCGTTCAAATGGGGTATTCCGGTAACCTTTGATGACAAGCACGTTATTTACGTTTGGATTGATGCGCTTTCAAACTACATCACCGCACTTGGCTACGATGTGGACGAAAAGGGCGAAAACTATAAAAAGTATTGGCCGGCAAACGTTCATGTAATCGGCAAGGATATTTTAAGGTTTCACACAATTTACTGGCCTATCATGCTTATGGCCTTGGGTGAGCCGCTTCCCGAAAAGGTGTTCGGCCATCCGTGGCTGTTGTCCGGCGGCGATAAAATGAGCAAGTCCAAGGGCAATGTTATGTATGCGGACGATTTGGTGCGCCATTTTGGCGTTGATGCAATAAGGTATTACGTGCTTCGTGAAATGCCCTTTGCATCTGACGGAACAATTACACTTGAAACCATTATCGCACGTTACAATGCGGATCTTGCAAACACTCTCGGAAATTTGGTAAACAGAACGGTTGCCATGATTAATAAATACTTCGGCGGCGAAATAGTAAACCCCGATGAGAGTGATGAGGTTGATGCATCACTTATCGCTGAGTGCGAAAAAACAGTTCAAACCGTTGCCGAAAAAATGGCGGAGTTTAAAGTTGCAGATTCGCTGGAGGCAATTTTTGCCCTTGCGAGAAGAAGCAACAAATATATTGACGAAACACTGCCCTGGGCACTTGCAAAGGACGAGGCAAAAGCTGCAAGGCTTAAAACTGTGCTTTATAACCTTTCTGAGGCAATTCGCTATATCGGAATTTTGCTTCTGCCCTTTATGCCCGAAACAGCTGAAACCATCCTCGACGTTACAGGCGCAGGGGAAAAGAGCTATGAGTCAATTTCTTCCTTTAACAAGTCAAGAACGGTTAAAGTTGGCGAGGCAAAGCCCCTTTTCGCAAGACTTGACGAGGAGAAAAAGCTTAACGAGGTTTCCGAGGATTTGTTCGGCGCAAAGGAAGAAGAAAAGAAGGGCGAGGAGCCGGAAATTTCTATTGATGATTTTGCAAAAATCAAGTTAAAAACAGCGCGCGTTATTGCGGCCGAAAAGGTGGAAAAGGCGGATAAACTGTTAAAGCTTACCGTTGACCTTGCTGGCGAAAAGCGCACTGTTGTTTCGGGCATAGCAAAAAGCTATTCTCCGGAGGATATGATTGGCAAAACCGTTATTCTTATTACAAACCTAAAGAAGGCAAAAATCAGAGGGATTGAGTCGGAGGGAATGATTCTTGCCACAAGCGAGAACGGAGAAATTAACATTTTGACCACGGATAAAGAGGCATCTTCCGGAGTGGAGGTCGGCTGATGATTTTTGATACTCATGCTCATTATGATGATGAAGCTTACAATGCGGACCGCGACGAGATGATAAGGCACCAGGCAGATGCAAAGGTAACTCACATTGTAAACTGTGGGTGCGATGTTAAAAGCTCGGAGACGGCGCTCGGCCTTGCGCATAAGTATAGCTTTGTATACGCTTCGGTCGGTCTGCACCCGGAAAATATCAGCGATGAGGATGAGGGTTGGCTGGAAAAAATCAAAGCGCTTTCCTATGATGAAAAATGCATTGCCATCGGCGAAATCGGGCTGGACTACCACTACGGCAGGGAAAATGCCGAGGCGCAGAAGGCGGCTTTTGCCGCCCAGATTAATCTGGCGAACGAAAGGTCGCTTCCTGTTATAATTCATGAGCGTGATGCCTATGC
>CAZITC010000217.1:0-3115 GCA_964542085.1 uncultured Ruminococcus sp.
CTTTATTATACCGCTTTTTTCGCGTTTTTGCAACAGTTTTCTTACCTCGTGGGCCTGTATTTTATAAAGCCCCTGGCATAGCCCATACTCTTACCTTCTTTAAGGCGCTCCAAAATCTTTTTTGCAAGGCTTGTTTCGGCGCTAAGCGTTGCAAGGTCAGTACAATCTTCCTTAAAAAACACGCGCCACAGGTCACGGTTGGAGTCGTGATATTCTGTAATATCAAAAAGCTCGGCAAATTTTTTAAGGTTAGAGCCTTCCTTATACATTTCGCATTGAGGAGGATACAAAAGCCACGTGTTGCAGGTAAAAATCATTTCTTCACCCTTGCCGCCGAAAAATTTATACGCCCTATCCATGGAGTCGTAAACCTCGGAAAGCACAAGTGGCCCACCGGACGGAATGTGCATATTAACCCACGGCTCACCTTTTTTTATGTAACCAGGATAGTCCTTATCCGCGCTTTCCGGCTCATACTGAAGTCGTCCAAGCCCGAAAAGACAGCACTTGGCATAGCATCTAAACCAAAAGAGCACATTCGTGCCCCATACGCCGTATATTTTTTTGCACTCCTCGCATTTGTAATACACGTCGCGGATTGTGTCAAAATAAATATCCGAATATCCCTTCGCATTATAAATGAATTTTATTGACTGCTCCGCCATAATGAAAAAGACCATGTTAAGTATAAGCCGGTTAACGCAAAGCTCCTGAGCCGCAAGTCCGATTTCGCGCTCGTATGCGCCATCAGAGTCCAATATAAATCCGTCAATTCCGCGGTAAAGTCTTGCTCGCACATCAGGACAGGCCAGTACCTTTTCATATACATCCGAAAAAGCCTTTTCCGCCTCCTTCGGGAACGAATATTTTTCGCAAAAAGAATGTATCATTTTGTCACCTCAAAACAAATATTACTTTCGGCGCCGGGGGACAGCCAACGACAGTTTGTTTTTCTTTCTATGTCAGCTATTTATTCATTTTAACACAATTGCTCCGCCTTGTCAATTTAAAACAAAAAAGAGCTGTTGCGAAAACAGCTCTCTTTTTTAAGAAAAGAAAATTACTCAGCGTCTGCTTCTGCTTCAACGTCAGCGTCTGCTTCTACTTCTGCATCAGCCTCTACGTCAGCCTCAGCGTCTGCTTCAACGTCAGCGTCTGCGTCTGCATCAGCCTCAGCGTCTGCCTCTACGTCAGCCTCGCCGTCAACGATAACTTCGTTCTCGTTGTCAAGGTTTTCGTCCTGAACTTCCTCGTTTGTGCAAGCTGCGAAAGAAAGAAGCATCATAGCTGCAGCAGAAAGTGCAATAAACTTTTTCATTGTTTTTTCCTCCATCAAATAAATAAATATTATAGTTTCCTTTTAGGAACGAAAACTATTTTAGCACCCAAAAAGCGAATTGTAAAGATACAAAATCAACAAAAGAATTTAATCAGCTTAAACAGTTTTTCGGCACTCTGTATATTGATTTTTCAAAAAAAATGTTTTTTTGTCAACCTGTGCCAAAAAACCGAATTTTTTGCATAGTTTTCATACTTTTACGAAAAATAATCTTCCGCTCAAAAAGAGTTAAGCGGTGCGGAATTATCATCCTCCGCCTTGGTAATTTCTATTATCTCCACCGAATATTTTCCGTTCGGAGCATCAATCTCCGCCGTTTCGCCAAGCCTTTTTCCCAGCACAGCCTTGCCGAAGGGTGACTCCTTACTGATAAGGTGTGTTTTAAAATCGTTACGCACAGTGGTAACAATTCTAAACTCCATTTCCGTATCCATGGAGGGAATTTTAACCCGTACAATATCATAAAGGCCGACCGTGTCCTCCGATGAATTATCCTCAATTATGTGAGCGGTTTTTATCATATTTTCCAGGTAGCGAATGCGGCTTTCGTTTTTGTTTTTAAGGCGCTTTGCCTCTTTATACTCCGCATTCTCCGAAAGGTCGCCGTAGGCTCTTGTGCGAACAACCTCCTCCAAAAGCTCATGACGAAGCGTAACGCGGCGGTATTCAATTTCCTGCCGCATTTTTTCAATATCATTTTTCGTAAGCTCGTTATACATATTTTTCTCCTATGCCATGGGCGTTCTGAAGCCCTTGCCTATAATATCGCTTGAGGAACTGATTACCATAAATGCGCCGGGGTCGGTCATATGTACGTATTTTTTCAGGCGTACAGCCTCCACGCGGTTTACAACCGTTAAAATCAGCGTTTTTTTATTTTGGGAATAAGCCCCCTCAAACTCGGTGCTTTCAGTTGCGCCACGCTTAAGCTCATGCATAATAAATGAAAGAATGGGCTCGGCTTTATCAGTTACAATGGTAAAATATTTAGATGTGTTAATGCTTTCAATAACACCGTCCACAACAAAGGCCTTTGCCAAAAGACCCAGCAGTGAAAAAAGTCCCGTTTCCGCGCCGAACACCAAACCGGCCGTAAGGGCAATCAACGCATCGGTCACAAAAAGTGCTTTTCCAATGTCAAGCGAAACGTACTTTTTCAATATCATTGCTACAATATCCGTTCCACCCGTTGATGCGCCGGTGTTAAACAAAAGCGCACTGCCGAATGCAGGAAGAAGCACAGCAAAGCAAAGCTCCAAAAAGGGCTGATTGGTAAGCGGTGCACTCATAGGAGCAATGCTTTCGGCCACTCTTATAGCCAGCGACATAAGAAGGCTGGAGTAAACCGTTTTTAAACCAAAGCCCTTGCCGATGAACAGAAAGCCGACTATGAGCAACAGCATATTTATAATAAGCACGTAGCTTCCGGCAGAAAGCCCCGGAAAAAGCTTACCCAGTATAACAGAAATACCGGACACACCGCCGGTGGAAAAATTATTCGGAAACTTAAAAAAATATACGCCGGCCGAAACCGCAAGTGTGCCGACCGTTATAATTAAAAATTCTTTCAGCTTTTTCACTTTCGCCGCACCTCATTTAATTAATTCCAAACGCACAAAAGTACGGGTAAAAACCCGTACTTTTGCTATGAAAACTCAAATTACTTAAGTTCAACCTTTGCGCCAACTTCTTCAAGCTTAGCCTTGTAAGCTTCAGCATCTTCCTTGCCGATTGCTTCCTTAAGAGTTGTGGGAGCGCCTTCAACAGCGTCCTTAG
>CAZITC010000218.1:0-3106 GCA_964542085.1 uncultured Ruminococcus sp.
TTATCGACGAGCTTGCCGACCTTATGATGGTTGCCTCCAAGGATGTTGAAAGCTATATCTGCCGCCTTGCTCAGCTTGCGCGTGCAGCCGGCATGCACTTAGTTATTGCAACCCAGCGCCCCTCGGTAAACGTTATTACAGGCGTTATCAAGGCAAATATTCCGTCACGAATTGCTTTTGCCGTTTCCAGTAACACCGACTCGCGCACAATACTTGATGCAGGCGGTGCGGAAAAGCTTCTCGGAAAGGGCGATATGCTCTATTATCCCATGGGCGCAAGCAAGCCTTTAAGAGTTCAGGGCGCCTTTATATCGGATGATGAGGTGGAACGACTTGTTGAATTTGTAAAGAAGGAATCGGAAGCGGTTTATGACGAGGATGTGCTTGAGCTTGTCGAAAAATCAAGCGACACGTCGGACGAGTCCGCCGCTGAGGAGGAAAGCCCCGGCGATAAGGACCCACTTCTTTCCAAGGCAATTGAAATTGTTGTGGATGCCGGCCAGGCCTCTGTTTCATTGGTACAGCGGCGCCTTTCCGTTGGCTACAGCAGAGCCGGAAGGCTTGTTGACCAAATGGAAAGCCGTGGCATAATAGGCCCCCATGAGGGTAGTAAGCCAAGGCGCGTTTTGGTTACCAAGGAGGAATATCTTTCCATGCTTGAGGGTGCCGGATTAACCGAGCACGAGGCCGACACGGCCGAAGTCCTACCGGAGGAGTATGAGGAAATCAACGTACCGGTAGCGGAGGTCCTTGACGAAGGCGATGATGAGGACGATATAATCCTTCCCCCTATGGAATAATCAAAAAGCTATCTTTTTCAGCTTAAGGAAGATTTTTATGACAAACGAATTTTTACCAATATCAAAGGAGGATATGGCCGCCAGAGGTTGGGACGAGCTTGACTTTCTTTTAATATCCGGCGATGCATATGTTGACCACCCCTCCTTCGGCCACGCCATCATTTCAAGGGTTTTGGAGTCGGCCGGCTACCGGGTTGGTATTCTTGCCCAGCCGAACATCGAAAGCGACGAGGACTTTTTGCGCTTCGGCCGCCCTCGTATCGGAGTTATGATATCCGGCGGAGTTATTGACTCCATGGTCAACCATTACACGGCAAGCAAAAAGCCACGTAGTGAGGACAGCTATTCTCCCGGCGGCAAGCGCGGAAGAAGGCCGGATCGCTGTGTAACGGTGTATTCCAACCGCGTTCGCCATGTTTTCGGCAACATACCCATTGTAATTGGCGGAGTGGAGGCAAGCCTTCGCCGCTTTGCGCATTACGACTACTGGTCGGACAAGGTTATGCCAAGTATTATTTTCGATTCCGGGGCCGATGTCATTTCCTTCGGCATGGGTGAGCACCAAACCGTTGAGCTTGCACAATGCCTTGAAAAGGGCTATATAAAGGATAACATTCCCGGCACTTGCGTTGTTTCGGACAAGCCGAGGCGCGGAGCCGTAATGCTTCCCTCGTTTGAAGAGGTTTCCTCCTCAAAGGAGGCATACGCCAAGGCCGCTATGCTTGAATATGAAGAGCAAGACCCCATAAGGGGTCATGCCCTGTGCCAAGGCTACCGCGACAAATATGTTATACAAAACGTTCCCTCCATGCCACTTTCCCGACGTGAGCTTGACAGGGTTTACTCCCTTCCCTATACAAGGGAATATCACCCTTCCTATAAGGCGCTGGGCGGCGTTCCCGCACTGGACGAGGTTAAGTTTTCCATAACCTCATCAAGAGGGTGCTTCGGCTCGTGCTCATTCTGCGCGCTTACCATGCATCAGGGGCGAATTGTACAGTCCCGCAGCGAGGCCTCCATTCTTACCGAGGCAAAAAAGCTTACCTACGACCCGGATTTCAAAGGCTATATTCACGATGTAGGCGGCCCCACGGCAAACTTCCGCTATCCTGCCTGCGACAAGCAGCTAAAGGAGGGAACTTGCAAGGGGCGTGAATGTCTTTTTCCCACACCTTGCAAAAACATAAACGCCGATGAATCCGAATATTTGGATATTCTTAAAAAGCTTAGGGCGCTTCCCGGAATAAAAAAGGTATTCATTCGAAGCGGTATAAGATACGATTTTATGCTTCAGGATAAAAAGAGCGATTTTTTCCGTGAAATGTGCACCCACCATGTAAGCGGCCAGCTTAAGGTTGCTCCGGAGCACATATCCGACAATGTGTTAAAGTACATGGGTAAGCCCGGTCGGGAGGTTTTCGAAAAATTCACCGGCGAATACTACAAAATCTGTAAGGCTGCCGGCAAGGAGCAGTACCTTGTCTGCTACCTCATGTCCAGCCACCCCGGCAGTACCTTGAAGGATGCCATAATTCTTGCTGAATACCTAAAAAAGATGAATATGCGCCCCCAACAGGTGCAGGATTTTTATCCTACCCCGGGAACGCTTTCAACCGCAATGTTTTACACCGGTCTTGACCCGCGTACAATGAAGCCGGTTTACGTTGCAAAATCGCGCGAAGACAAGGCCATGCAGCGCGCACTTTTACAATACACAAGGCCGGAAAACTATGAAACCGTAAGAAAGGCCCTAATCAAGGCCGGACGGGAGGATTTAATCGGCTCCGGTCCCAATTGCCTTATTAAAGAAAAATACGAAAGAAGGTTTACGAATGATAATATTGGACGGAAAAAAGGTATCGGCAAGAATAAAGGCCGAGGTCAAAAAAGAAGCGGAGGCTCTCCGTCAGAACGGCATAAAGCCCGGGCTGGCGGTAATACTCGTCGGAAATGACCCGGCCTCCAGAGTTTACGTAAACAACAAAAAGAAGGCCTGCGAGGAATGTCTTATCCACTCAGAGGAGTACACACTCCCCGAGGAGGCAACCGAAGAGGAGCTTTTAGAGCTTATTGACGCGCTCAACAACTCCGAAAGTGTACACGGCATTTTAGTTCAGCTTCCCTTGCCGCGCCACATCGACGAAAAAAAGGTTATAAACGCCATCTCGGAATTTAAGGATGTTGATGCCTTCACCCCGAAAAACGTGGGTAAAATAATGCTCGGCGACTACGACTTTTTGCCCTGCACTCCCGCCGGTGTAATGGAGCTTATCGCCGAGTCCGGAATTGACCCGGCCGGTAAGGAA
>CAZITC010000219.1:0-3105 GCA_964542085.1 uncultured Ruminococcus sp.
AACAAAGGCGGTAACCTCCAGCTCCTTAAGCTCATCCGACAAAACCAAAAAACGCTGTGCCTTCTCTGACTGCTCCTTCAAGGGGCCGATTTGCGACTCCAGCTCCGCCACGATATCCATTATTCTTATAATGTTATCGTTCGTCTTTGAAAGCTTTCTTTCCGCCTCAGCCTTTCTGTACTTATACTTTGATATACCGGAGGCTTCCTCAAACATGGACCTTCTGTCCTCCGGGTTTGCATAAAGTATCCGGTCAATTTTTCCCTGGCCTATAATACTGTAGCCGTCACGTCCCATGCCGGTATCCATAAGCATTTCATGAATATCCTTAAGGCGGCAGGGTGCCTTGTTAATGAAATACTCACCCTCGCCCGAACGGTAAACGCGCCTTGTAAATGCAACCTCGTCATAATCCACCGGCAAAATGTGGTCGGTGTTATCCAACGTAAGCGTTACCTCCGCAAAGCCGCTTGGCTTTCTTTTGGGTGTACCGGTAAAAATAACATCCTCCATTTTACTGCCGCGAAGGGTTTTTGCGCTCTGTTCGCCAAGTACCCACAAAATGGCATCGGATATATTGCTTTTTCCGCTTCCGTTGGGTCCCACGATTGCGCAAACGTTACCGTCCAATTCAATTTTAGTTTTGTCCGCAAAGGATTTAAATCCTTGCATGGTTATGCTTTTTAATATCATAAGCCTTTATTCCCCGCTCAGTTTTCCTCAGTTTCTTCCGTCAAAGAGCTAACTCCTTCATAAACAGCCTCAAACTCCTCGCCGGTAAGCACTTCCTTCTCCATGAGTGCCTTTGCAACCGCTTCAAGCTTATCCTTATGCTCTGTAAGAATTTTCTTGCACTCCTCGTAAGCGCCGGCAATAAGCTTATCAACCTCATCATCAATAAGTGCCGCCGTTGCATCCGAATAGCTTTGTGCGTGGCCGTAATCTCTGCCAATGAAAATTTCCTCGCTTGTGCCGAAATTTCTGGATCCGAGCTTTTCGCTCATTCCGTACTTGGTAACCATATCCGTTGCAATTTTTGTTGCCTGCTGAATATCGCCGGAAGCACCAGTATTAATCTCACCGAAAATCATTTCCTCGGCAACACGTCCGCCCATTGCCATTACAATATCCTCAAACATCTCCGTTTTGGAAATGTAGGCCTTATCGTGATCCGGAAGCGACATTGTAAAGCCGCCGGCTCTTCCTCTGGGGATAATTGATACCTGGTGCACCTTATCCTGCGTAGGCAAGCAACGTGCGGCAACAGCGTGGCCGGCCTCATGATAAGCTGTTTGCTTTTTATCCTTTTCCTGCATTTCTCGTGACTTTTTCTCTGGTCCCATAACGACCTTAAGCATTGCATCGTCAAGATGGTGCTGGTTAATTTGCGCACTGTTGTCGCGCGCCGCCAAAAGCGCCGCCTCATTCAAAAGATTTTCAAGGTCGGCACCGGTAAAGCCGTAGGTTGTTTTTGCAATTACAGAAAGCTGAACATCCGAGCCGAGAGGCTTGTTTTTTGCGTGCACCTTCAAAATTTCCAGTCTTGCCTTCTGATCGGGATAGCCGACATAAACCTGACGGTCAAAACGCCCGGGACGCATAAGGGCCGGGTCCAATATATCCGCTCTGTTGGTTGCGGCAAGCACAATTGTACCCTCATTTACTCCGAAGCCGTCCATCTCAACAAGAAGCTGGTTTAATGTTTGCTCCCTCTCATCATGGCCGCCGCCAAGACCGGCACCTCTGTGTCTGCCGACAGCATCAATCTCATCAATAAAAATGATTGAGGGCTGGTTTTTCTTTGCCTGCTCAAATAAGTCCCTTACTCTCGATGCTCCCACACCGACAAACATTTCCACAAAATCCGAGCCGCTTATGCTGAAGAAGGGTGCATTCGCCTCACCGGCAACAGCCTTTGCAAGAAGCGTTTTTCCCGTTCCGGGAGGGCCGATTAAAAGCACGCCCTTAGGAATACGCGCGCCCAAGTCGGTATACTTTTTGGGATTTTTCAAAAACTCCACAATCTCGGTAAGCTCTTCCTTTTCTTCCTCAACACCGGCAACATCCGCAAAGGTTACTCTTTTGTTTTCCGGAACAACGGACTTGGTTTTAATTTTACCGAAGTTCATTGCTCCTGCTCCTCCACCAGCGTTTTTCATCATCATGCTCCACACAATGGCAATAATAATTATGATAATGAAGGGCGAAAGCAACGAAAGCCATGCATAAACCGACGACTCCTCCGGATAGGTTACCGTAAGGCTTCCGCTTTCAATTTGAGCATCCATGTCATCACCGGCCTGAGCATACAAAAGCTCCTTGGACGGAATATCGTAAACAACCGTTTTTGTTTGGCCATTTTCATTTTTTTCCTTATAGGTTGCCCGTGCGCGTGTTTCGGATATTTCCAAGCGCTCAATCTTTTCTGCGCTTATATCCTTTATAAGATCCGAATAAAGAATTTCCGGCTTCGGCACCTGACTGAAAATGAACATATAGCCCAAAGTCATTACAATAAGTATTGCCACTGCCACGGTTATACCTCTAACGTTTTTGTTCAAGAAATTACCTCCTCAAAAGTCAACTATTTTGTATATATTTTAGGGTCTAAAACGCCGATATACGGAAGATTTCTGTACTTTTCGTCATAATCCATTCCGTAGCCAACCGCAAATTCATCGGGAATTTCAAACCCGTAATAGTCAATGTCAATGTCCACCCTGCGGCGCGAGGGTTTGTTCAAAAGTGTGCATATTTTCACGCTTGCAGCCTGTCTGTCCTCCAAAAAGCGCTTAAGATAAGCCATTGTATAGCCGCTGTCAACAATATCTTCAACTACAATTACATGCTTATCCTGAATTGATGTGTCAATATCCTTTTTAAGCGTAACAATGCCCGATGTTTCGCTTTCCTTTCCGTAGCTGGATACAGCAATAAATTCAAGCTCCATCGGAAGCTCAATTCTCTTTACAAGGTCAGCCACAAACATCATGCTACCCTTTAAAATACCTATTATAACCAGTTCCTTGCCTTCATACTCTTTTGTTATCTGCGCCGCAATTTCGCGCACCTTCTTATCAAGCTCTTCCTCGGAAATCAGAACCC
>CAZITC010000220.1:0-3097 GCA_964542085.1 uncultured Ruminococcus sp.
CATAAGGAAAACCTTGGGCTCACGCACGATGGCACGACCAAGCGCAACACGCTGACGCTGACCGCCGGACAAAGCCTTGGGCTTTCTGTCCAAAAGGTGGCCGATGTCAAGAATTTTAGCCGCTTCCTCAACCCTTCTTCTGATTTCATCCTTCGGGGTTTTACGAAGCTTAAGGCCAAATGCCATATTGTCAAATACTGTCATATGAGGATAAAGAGCATAGTTCTGGAAAACCATTGCAATATCTCTGTCCTTGGGAGCAACGTCATTCATAAGCTTGCCATCTATGTACAGCTGACCGCTTGAAATGTCCTCAAGACCGGCAATCATACGGAGTGTGGTGGACTTACCGCAACCGGAAGGGCCGACAAGAATGATAAATTCCTTATCCTCGATTTCAAGGCAAATATCATTGGCCGCAATAACACCGCCGGAATATTTTTTGTAGATGTTCTTTAAACTTAAACCTGCCATTTAAAAAAATTCCTCCTAAAAATTAATACATATCACAACAGATATTTCTGATAATAATAGGATAACACAAATTTAGAAAAAATTAAAGTGTGATTTTTACCAAAATAAAAAAACAGTCTTTAGCACAATTGCATAAATCTATCTAAAAAACACTTTCCGAAGGCAAAAATGCACGGTATTCTCCGGGCGATAAAGCCTTGTCCAATGTAAGGCGACCGATTGTTAGCCTCTTTAAATAAATCACGCGGTTGCCGACAGCCTCCAGCATAAATTTCACCTGGTGAAATTTACCCTCGCAAACGGTAAGGTGCCCCTCGTATTCGGAAATTTGCTCGAATTGCGCCGGCATGGTTTTATAGCCGCCGGGAATATAAACTCCTTCAAGAAAGCTTTCGGCATAAGAGGGTTTGATTGGAAACTCTGTTTTTAAATAGTAGGTTTTGCTGACTCCGCTTTTCGGTGAGGTAACACGGTGTGAAAAATCACCGTCATCGGTGAGAAGCAAAAGCCCTTCGGTATCAATATCCAGTCGCCCTACGGGAAAAAGACCGCGAAGGCGGTGCTCCTCAGATAAAAGGGAAATTACGGTTTTATAGGTCTTGTCCTCGGTTGCGCAAACGGTGCCCTTCGGCTTATTCATCATAAGGTAGATGTGCTTTTGATAGAGCACCGCCTCGCCGGACAAGGTGACATTATCCTGTTCGGTAACGGAAAAGCCGGGATCCTTTATAACGGCGCCGTTTACCGTGACGGCACCTTTTTTTACGGCGGAGCGAAGATAACTTCTTGTGCCTTTGCCGCAGTCAGCTAAAAATTTGTCAATACGCATGGTCTTTTTCCTTTGTAATAAGCGGAAGCATACGGCCGTTAAGACGGTAGGAGCAAATATCGCCTCCGCAAATTTTTTTATCCTTTATTAATATGTTGGCGTAAAGTTCCTCCTCGTCGGCAAGCTTAAAGCAATACCGCGTTACATAATGTCCTCGAAGAGGTGTTAGGTCAAAGTCGGCCTGCAGGTTTAGCTCACGGTAGTTTTCGTAAACAGAGCCGAAGCCCTCCGGAATTAAACATTCGCTTACCGTAGCCGGAGCGGGGTCGGTTGTATAGCCGAGCTCCTCTAAAAAGCTGCGGCAAATATCCTCCTCCGTGGGCTTTTTTCTTGCAGAAACGGAAAATGCAACTGCAAGAAGCAAAACTAAGGCTGTGAATAAAATAACCTGATTTTTCTTGAAAACAAAAAACATATAAAGCTCTCCTTTTTAGTAATATAATACTTAAGGAGAGGTGAAAATATTACTTAATGTAAACCTGTTTTTGCCGTCAGTCCTGTTTTGCCTCATAAAGTGCGCGGGCAAGCTGGTCGGGACAGGAGGTGCCCTTAATTCCGCACTCGATGCCGGAAAGAATTTCAATAAGCTCGTCAATGCTTCTGCCCTCACAAAGTGCTGCAACGCCTTTTGTGTTTCCGTTACAGCCGCCTTCAAACGAAACGGCGGAAACAATGCCGTTATCATCCAAATCAAACGAAACGGAGCGGGAGCAGGTGCCGATGTTTTTGTGTGTATATCTCATAAATATTTCTCCTTTGAATAAAGTTTTTAAATTAACTCTCTCGGAATATGTGTGGGCTCATCGAAAAGAAGTCCCTTTTCCTTGAGAGATGAAAAGCCGGTTTGACGAAGCGCCTCATAAACCATGATTGCAACCGAATTGGAAAGGTTAAGGCTTCGCGCCTCGCCAATCATGGGAATACGCACCGATGTATCGGGGTTATCCCAGATAAGGGTTTCCGGAAGGCCGCGGGTTTCCTTGCCGAACACAAGAAAATCGCCGTCCTTATAGCTTGCCTCGCAGTAGTTTTTGCCGCCCTTGGTGGTTGCGTAAAAAAAGCGGCCGCCCTTATTTTTTTCGAAAAAGTCCGAAAGACTGTCGTAATAGGTAATATCCAAAAGATGCCAGTAATCAAGCCCTGCGCGCTTTAGCTTTTTGTCGTCGATTTCAAAGCCTAAGGGCCGCACCAGGTGAAGGCGCGAGCCGGTGGCGGAGCAGGTACGCGCAATGTTGCCGGTATTTTGAGGGATTTCCGGCTCCACCAAAACTATGTTGAACATTAAATTAACTCCCTTCTGAGAAAAATGCGGGAACATCGCCGACGGTTACAGCCTCCGCAACCGGAATTTTAATTTCAGCAACCCCGGAGGAGGAAAACGGAAAAAGCGCCCGCACCTTAAGTCTTGCTGTTATGTATACCGTGTGCCTTGTTTGGTTTATCCCGGCCGCGGTAAATTCGCTTATAATATCCGTTTCCACGGTGCCGACCAAGGCGGTGTAAAGCTTAACTGTCGGTCCTCTTCCGGATAAAAGCACACTTCCGGTTAAATTGCCCAGCGGCACATAAAACGCCGCCCGCCCGGAATCGGAAAAATTTTTAAGAAGCTGTGATGCATAAAGGCTTCGGATTTTGTTCACCCGTGCGGCATCCAAGGCAATTCCCTCACCCGGCTTGATTTCGGAAAGACCGGAAAAAAGCTCATCCGGAAGTGAAACGGCCGTATCGTACATAAGAGCGGAAGCAAAACGCTCCGCCTCCGCCTCGGCGGCGGCCTTCATAATCGGGGTGAGG
>CAZITC010000221.1:0-3010 GCA_964542085.1 uncultured Ruminococcus sp.
ACATGGGAGGATTATGCTCCCGCGTCGGAGGATGTGGTGGTGGAGCTTGACCCCGGCATGGCATTCGGAACGGGAAGTCATGCAAGCACAAGCATGTGCTTGGAGCTGTTGGAAAAAACGGTTAAAAAGGGCGATAGAGTGCTGGATATCGGCACGGGTAGCGGAATACTTGCAATTGCCGCTTTAAAGCTTGGTGCATCGGTAGCGCACGCGGTGGATATTGACCCACTGGCGGTTAAAATTGCCAAGGAGAATGCGGCCTTGAACGGTTGCGTTGAGCCTGCCTTTACCTGTGTGGAGGGGGACCTGGCAGATAAAATTCAGGGCGAATATGATGTTGTGATTGCAAACATTGTTGCCGATGTTATTTGTGAACTTACAAAAACAGTCGGCCGCTACATGAAAAAGAACGGAAAATTTATCACCTCCGGAATAATTGATTTTAAGGCAGATAAGGTTAAGGCAGCTGTTTCTGAGGCGGATTTAAATATCACAGAGGAGAAGGCACAAAAGGATTGGCGTGCTTTTCTTTGCGAAAGGAATGATAAATAAATGAGCGGTTTTGATAAAAGCAAGGTGGAGGGCTTAAGGAAGATTTACAGCATAAGCCCGGAGCTTTACGAAAAATACAGCGTTAAAAGAGGTCTGCGTAACAATGACGGCACAGGTGTGCTTGTTGGACTTACCCAAATCGGCGAAGTACGCGGATATATGATTGATGAAAGTGACAAGGTAAGCATTCCCGGTAAGCTTATGTACCGCGGAATTAACATGGCCGATATTGTCAATGAAAACGCAAAATGCGGCCGCCATGCCTTTGAGGAAACAATGTACCTTATTCTTATGGGCAAGCTTCCGACCGAGAACGAACTTTCGGAATTTAAGGGGATTCTTTCCGATAAAAGGGCACTTCCCGCAGGCTTTACCGAGGATATGATTTTGAAGGCACCGAGCCCTAACATTATGAATAAGCTTGCACGTTCGGTTTTGGCTTCCTATTCCTACGATGTCAATCCGGACAGCCTGGAGCTTGAAAATCTTTTAAGACAGTCGGTTGAGCTTATTGCAAGGTTTCCGGCTATGGTTGCATATGCCTATCAGGCGAAGAAGCATTATTATGACCATGACAGCCTGTTTTTACATTCACCCCGCCCGGATTATGACACGGCGGAGAACATTCTGCATTTGATAAGAAGGGACAACAGCTTTACCAAGCTGGAGGCAGATACCCTGGATCTTATGCTTGTTATTCATGCCGAGCACGGCGGCGGTAACAACTCGTCCTTTGCAACGCACGTTGTTTCGTCAAGCGGAACGGATACCTACAGCGCAATTGCGGCGGCGGTCGGCTCCTTAAAGGGTCCCAAGCACGGCGGCGCAAATGCAAAGGTAATGGGCATGATTGATGAAATTAAAGCCTCAAGTAACTGGAGGGACGAGGGAGCTTTAAAGGATTATCTTTCAAAGATAATTAAAAAGGAAGCTTACGACAGAACAGGTCTTATATACGGAATGGGTCACGCGGTTTATACAATAAGCGACCCCCGTGCCGAGCTTTTGAAGGCTAAGGCGCTTGAAATGGCAGAGGCAACAGGGCACAGCGATGAGTTTGAAATGTATGACAGGATTGAGCGCTTGACCCCCGGGCTGTTTGCGGAAATTAAGGGCGTGGAGAAGGAACTTTGCGCCAATGTGGACCTTTATTCCGGCTTTGTTTACAGCATGATGAACATTCCGGAGGAGCTTTATACACCGCTTTTTGCGGTTTCAAGGGTATCCAGCTGGTGCGCTCACAGAATGGAGGAGGTTTTTGCCGGCGGCAAAATCATCCGTCCTGCTTATAAGAGCGTTACTGTTAAAAAGAAATATACACCTATTGAGGAAAGATAAAGAGGTGATTTTAATTGCCGCTGGACGGACTTACGCTAAGATGCATAACGGATGAGCTTGATGTGCTGAAGGGCGCCGGTGTGCAAAAAATCTATCAGCCCGAAAAGGACGAAATTGTAATATTGCTTCACACGCAGTCCGGCAACAAAAGACTTTTAATATGTGCAAGCCCGGCAAGCCCGAGATTGCAGCTTACCGAGGCAAAGCTTAAAAATCCGGAAAGCGCGCCAATGTTTTGTATGCTTTTAAGGAAGCATTTTACATCGGCGAAAATTAAAAAAATAACCCAGCACGGGTTGGACAGAACGGCGGATTTGCTTTTTGAATGTCACAGCGAGCTGGGCGATACGGTGGATAAGCACATAATTGTTGAAATAATGGGGAGAAGCTCCAACATAATTTTAACGGACGGCGAATATAAAATTTATGACTGCTTAAGAAAAAATGACCTTTCGGCCGCTTCCGAACGAATGCTTATGCCGGGATTTACCTACAGCTTTTTAAATCAAACGGATAAGTGCGATATTACGGCCGCCTGCCCGGAGGAAATTGAAAAAAAAGCAAGCGAATGTGAGGACTTTCGCATTGCCTCCGGCTTTACCGGCTTTTCTCCCCTTTGCGAAAGGGAGGCGGAAAATTACGGTGATAAGACGGAGTTTTTGAAAAAGCTTTCGGATGCCGTGAAGAATAAGGACTATATGCCTTCGGTTGTTTTTTCGGAGGAAAAGCCCATTGATTTTTGGTGTTTTTACCCTCATGAATATGAAGGCGCATTTAAAATAAAAACCTATTCTGCCATGAGCGAAGCAATGGATGAGTATTACCTGGAAAAGGACAGGGCCGAGCACATGAAGCAGCGAAGCGCCGCCCTTCAAAAACTTGTAACCAACCTTTTGAAGCGTGCCGAAAGAAAGCTAAAGCTTCAGGAGAAAGAGCTTTCGGATGCCGGGAAAAAGGATGAATATAAAATGATGGGCGATCTCATCACGGCGAACATATACAAGATAAAAAAGGGTGATGCCTTTGCTGAGGTGACGGATTGGTCAGAGGGGGAAGAAAAAATACTTCACATTCCGATTGACAAAACCCTTTCTCCGGCAGATAATGCACAGCGCTGGTA
>CAZITC010000222.1:0-2988 GCA_964542085.1 uncultured Ruminococcus sp.
GGGAGCGGAATTTTCCCTCGGCGAATACGACCTTTACGAAACGCCGCTGTGGGTGGACATTGCCGCACGGCACATGGAAAAAGCAATTGAGCTTGATTTGGAGGCTGAGGTATTGGACGAGCAGGTTAGGCTTTTGGAGAAGGAAATGCTTGCCACCTCACAAAGGGTTAATCTGTTTGAAAAGGTAAAAATCCCGGAAACGGAAGAAAACATTAAAAAAATCTCCGTTTACATGGCCGACCAGCAGGTCAGCGCCGTTGTGCGTTCCAAAATATCCAAGCGCAAAATAGCTCTTCGCAATGCCGCGGCCGACGAAAAGGAGGTATATTCGTTATGATTGTACCTATGAAGAAAGTGTCCCTCATTGTCATGGAGGATAAAAAGGAGGAGGCACTTAAATCGCTTCGCTCCTTAGGGCTTATGCACATTGAAATAAGTCAGGGCTCCGGTGACAGGCTTTCTCGGCTTTTGGACGGTGAAAAGTTGCTTCAGGATGCAATTTACACCCTCGGAAAAAATAAAAGCCTTCAGCAAAAAAAGGCAGATACAAAAACCGCGCTGGAATATGCCGCGCGCATTTCAAAGCTTACGGAAGATAAAACCCGGTATCAGGCGCTTCTTGCGGCAGTAAGCGAGGAGCTTGACCGCCTGAAGGACTGGGGCGAAATTGATACCGCACTCCTTTCTCTTTTGGAAGAAAAGGGCGTTAAGCTTTCCTTTTACGAAATGCCGAAGTCCGAATATGCCGCACTGCCGGACAGCGTGAAGGCCGTAAGGCTTTCCGGTGCTAAGGGCGCGGTAAAATTCGCGCTTTCGGATGCGGAGGAAAACCTGGAGGAGGATGTGCTCTCTGCCTTAAAGCCTTTCCGGTTACAGCTTCCGGATAAATCCACAAATGAGCTTAGACAACAGCTTAGTGAGCTCGGCGCCACCCTCAAGGCGGCGGATGATGAAATTTCATCTTACGCTTGCTACGCCGAGGCCTTGAGTGAGGCCGTGACGGACATTAACCGGGAAATTGAATTTGAAACCTACGCCACCGGCATGGAAAGCGAATGTCTTTCGTCCGAGGGCGGCAAGGTCGTTTCGGTTGCCTATTTCAGGGGCTATATTGAAGAAAAGAATTCAGATAAGCTGAAAAAAGCGGCGAAGGAACACTCCTGGGGGCTTCTTTCCGAGGAGCCGTGCCCGGATGATGATGTTCCCACAAAGCTCAGTAACAATAAATTTGTCAGCCTAATCTATCCGCTGACAGACTTTTTGGGCACTGTGCCCGGATATTTTGAGTATGATATTTCCGGCTGGTTTTTGGCCTTCATACTCATATTCTTCGGCATTATCTTCGGTGACGGCGGCTACGGCCTTATAATTTTAATCGCGGCGGCCGCGGCGGCCATAAAGGCGCTCTGCTCCAAAAAGAGCATATCTCCCACGATACTGCTTATCGGGCTTTTCGGCCTGTCCACGGTTGTATGGGGAACGCTTACCTGTACTTGGTTTGGGCTTTCGCCGGAGAAGCTTCCGGGCTGGCTTAAGGCCTTGTCGGTGCCGGTAATTTCCAACGTTTACGCCGATAAAATCTGGCATCTGCCGTGGACGGCTCCGCAAATTGGACTTACAACCGCGCAGAATTTGCAAATCTTCTGCTTCAGCCTTGCGCTTATTCAGCTTACCGTGGCGCACCTAAAAGGGGCGCGCAGAAATAAAAAAAGCCTTAAAATACTTGGTGATGCCGGCTCAATCATGCAACTTTTCGGTATGTACTACCTGGTGCTCAGCCTTGTTGTCAATCCTCAGGTGTTCCCCTTCAGCCTTGTGATTAAGGGCATTCCTGTGGGCACGGTGGCGATTATATTAATCGGTGTGGGCTTTGGGCTCAGCTTTGTGTTTTCAAATTACGAGGGAAGCATTTTGTCTTCACTTCTTTGCAGTCTGAAAAACATCGTTTCGGTACTGCTTGGCGTTGTCAATGTGTTTTCGGATATTGTTTCTTATATACGCCTTTGGGCTGTCGGCCTTGCCGGCGCGGCAATATCCGCCACCGTCAACGAGCTTGCCGGCCCGTTGCTCGGCAACTTCATGTTTATGATTGTTGCCATTGTACTTTTGGTGTTCGGGCACGGACTTAATATGATATTAAACGTTCTTTCCGTAATCGTTCACGGAATACGACTTAACACCTTGGAGTTCTCCTCGCATTTGGATATGTCGTGGAGCGGGCATAAATTTAAACCCTTCGAAGAATAAAAAGTAAAGGAGAATTATCATGAATTTAGGATTATTGGGAACAGCATTGGTTATGGGTATTGCCGCAATAGGTTCGGCTATCGGTATCGGCATTTCGGGACAGGCTTCAATCGGGGCTTGGAAGAAGTGCTATATGACCAATAAGGCGGCACCGTTCATTCTTACGGTTTTTGCCGGCGCGCCCTTAACACAGACAATTTACGGCTTTCTTTTGATGCAGCAGATGAAAAGTTCCTCTGCCGACCCGGCGTTTTTGCTGGGGTTGGGCATAGCGTCCGGTGTGGCAATGGCACTTTCGGCTGTTTATCAGGGTAAGGCCGGCGCCGCAGGCGCCGATGCTTTGGCCGAAACCGGTAAAGGATTCTCGCAGTATATCACTGTTGTCGGCCTGTGCGAAACAGTTGCACTTTTCGCACTCGTTTTCAGTATGGTAGCCCTTGGCTGATAATAGAAAAAATAAAAGAGCGCTTCTTTGGGAGCGCCCATTTATTTTGTAGGAGGGATTTTTGCATAAAAAAGTCGAAGCATAGCTTTCCTATGTTTCGACGCGACGCCCTCTCATGGTTCGAGTCCCTTTAAATTTATAATGCCACCAAAAAAAGAGCACACTATTCGTGTACTCTCTTTTTTTGGTGGAACAAATACTTTGATATTCGACCTTCTTTGAAAAGGAAGAGCAAGGAAGTGGACGGATGTTTTCGCCGTAAGGCGGAAACGGAGTCAAACGTACTTTGCTCCGAC
>CAZITC010000223.1:0-2987 GCA_964542085.1 uncultured Ruminococcus sp.
GCATTGTAACGTCAATTATTTCGTCCCTTAATTTTCTTCTCTTTTCCGCCTCGGCAATGGCTTTTTTCTTTTCCTCAACGTTTTTTTCAATAAAGGCCCTTATTTCGTTGGCAAGACTTCCTATCACCGGCCGTTCCTCCTGCGAAAGTGTGCCCATTGAACGAAGCACTGCCGTAAGCTTTCCCTTTTTGCCCAAAAAGCTTACACGAAAGGCTTCAATCTCGTCCATTTTTTCAGCCTTTTTTATGGCCTGGAGCGCTTCCTCCCTTATAGCTTCAAGCTGTTGTTTCATATTCTTCAATCCTTTCTTAAAATAACAAAAACACCCCTGCACGATTAGTGCAGGGGCGAAAACTATCCGCGGTACCACCCTGTTTCCCTCAGAAAGTCATTCTTCCCTCGGGCGCTTATTTTCCCTTTTTAACGCAAGGGCTTGCGGTACGGCCTACTGCAAATTTCAACCGCACGGCTCCGGGGCGAACTTCGCACATTTTTTCCCTTGAGCGCTTACAGCCAATGACGCTCATTCTCTTTCGGGTGCAAAACGCCTACTTTCCCTTTCACAGCCTTTATTTTTCTAAAATCAGTATACAGTTTAGATGCCACTGCTTTAAAGATTTGACAACCTTCGTTGTCATACTTCGGCTTCGCCATGATTTGTTGCCTACGCAACATGATTTGAATTGCCTTAATAATGCACAAGGTGCAATTCATGAAACCGTGGTGTTCAATTCTTGCCGAAGGCAATTCATTGATTTAAAGCAAAGCTTGAAATTATTATACCACATACTCATTTAAATTGCAAGCATTTTTTACGCAAGCGCCGCGCCGACTATTCCGGCCTCCGACCCTAAAGCCGCGCGTACAATAGGTGTTGAGTCGGAGAACAGGCACTCCGCCACCTTTTCGCGAAGCGGAGCAAATAACGCCTCACCCTCATTACTTACACCGCCTCCGATGATGATTGCATCCGGCGAAAAAAGATTAATCAAATTCGCCGTGCCGGTTGCAAGATAGTCAATATATTCCTCAACGGCCTCCTTTGCGGCCTCATCGCCCAGGCGCATAAGCTCAAACGCTGTTCTGCCGGTTATTTCCTGTTCCTTACCAATAAGCGATGAGGGATATTTTTCCGCTTTTTCGCGCGTGGTTTCAATAAGTCCCGTTGCGGAGGCATAGCGCTCAAAGCAACCCTTTCTGCCGCAACCGCATTTTCTGCCGTTATGAACAATGACCATGTGGCCGATTTCACCCGCGCCGAAGGAGGAGCCGGTGTAAATTTTACCGTCAATAACAATGCCGCCGCCAACGCCCGTTCCGAGCGTAAGCATAACCGTGTTTTTAAGACCTGCGGCCGCTCCGACCAGGCTTTCCGCCAAGGCCGCGGCGTTTGCATCGTTAACCAGTCTTACGGGAAGTGAAAGACCGGCAGAAATTTTGTCGGCCAAAGGGTAATCGCGAAACGCAATATTTGCCGCTGTTTCAATTTTTCCAGTTTCCGGATTTACAATGCCCGGAGCGCCGACGCCCACTCTTTCGGGCGTTTCGCCAAGCTCATCGCAAAGTTCACGAACAAGAGCAACCATTTTTTCCACCGCAAGGTCGGCGTTTTTTCTTCCCTCACCAATTGGAACGCTTTTTTTGATTAAAATTTTACCCGATTCGTCCACCAAGCCGGCGGCAATGTTGGTGCCACCCAAGTCAATTCCCGCAAACATAATCGTTTTTCCCTCCGATAATTGTGTATTTTAAGTTAAGCTCATCATCCAAAAGAATTATATCCGCATCAAAGCCGGCGACAAGAAGGCCCTTTTTATAAAGCCCCATATAACGTGCCGGCGCCGTGCTTGCCATGTAAAACGCATCCTTTTCCGGAACACCCCATTCAACAAGCCGCCTAACCCCGTAAAGAGCCGAATGTGAGCTTCCCGCAATTGTGCCGTCCGGAAGACGCGCCTCCCCGTTGGTCATTGTAATGTGAAGCCCGTCGTACTCATATTCCCCGTCCGGCAAATACGCCGGATTTACAGAGTCGCTTATAACAATCATTTTTTTACCGAAGGTGCGGTAAAGCATTTTAACCACCGATTTATGAACGTGAAGCCCGTCGCAGATAACCTGCACCCAAGCATCCTTTTCAATTGCCGCACCGATTATGCCGGGCTTTCTGTGGTGAAGCGGTGTCATTGCGTTGAAGGTGTGCGTAAGACAGTCCGCTCCCGCCTCAATCGCCATAACGGCCGTTTCATAATCCGCATCGGAATGGCCGATTACACATTTAGCCTTACATGCTTTAATAAAATCCATGGCACCGGTTTTTTCCGGTGCAAGCGTAATTATATCGACACTCTTAAATGTATTAAACTCTTCAATCGTCGGCTCTTTGATAAACTTTTCGTTTTGAGCACCCTTGTATTTTTCGTTGACGTAGGGCCCTTCCATATGAAAGCCCATAATGCGCGCGCCCTTGTCAAAGTCTGTTTTTTCGTGTGTTACGGCATAAATCGTTTCGGCCGATGCCGTTGTCGTCGTGGGATACCAAGCGGTAACGCCCTGGCTTGCCTGATAAACCGAAAGCTCATAAAGATGCCCACCGCTTGTAACGTCCATGCCAAGGGCACCGTGGGTGTGAATGTCAATAAGCCCCGGATAAGCGCGAAGTCCTGTCATATCCTCACCGGGAAGCTCCGTTTTGCCGACACAGGTTATTGTTCCGTTTTCGATAACAATATCCGCCTTTTCGCCGTCAACCAAAACGTTTTTCAAAACCCTTTCAGCCATTCAAAGCCACCTCATCACAAATGATAACGGTGTTTTTATGTAAATTAAGCACCGAGGACGGATTTTTTGTGCTTATTTGGCCGGATAAAAGTCCCATAAGCGCATCGTGCTTTTCTTTTCCGCAGGCCAACAGCACAATCATTTCAGCCTTCATAATGGAGCCGATGCCCATTGTGATTGCACGGCGGGGCACCTCATCCTCATTT
>CAZITC010000224.1:0-2974 GCA_964542085.1 uncultured Ruminococcus sp.
ATATAAGGCAGCGCGCAAAGGTCGGGAAAAGCGTTACGGACCTTTTGACCTCCACCGGCTGTCTTTCAGGTATTCCCGAAAGCAGTCAGATGACGTTTTTTGACTGATTGAGCGGCTGTTTTTGGGCGTAGCGCTCACAATTTTTCACACAAAAAGGTGTAACCCGTTTTTAGGGTTACACCTTTTATCATCTTTACAAACAGCACAGCCTAAATTGAGGCATCATAGCGAAAAATTATGCCTGAGGCTTATTGCCGGATGGCTTTTTGTGGCTTCTGTAAAAATTATTTTTATTGTTTTTCGGCTTAAAGGGAACGGGCGCATCCTTTGCCTGTTCTGCCTTTTCGGTTGATGCCGGCTTATCAAAGCCTTGCTGAGGCTTGCTGAAGGAGTGGGAAGAGGGGCGCCTTCTTTTCTGATTGGAGTAGCTGTTCGGCTTTCTCATCGGCTCCTTCTTCGGTGTGTCTGCCGCACTGTCAGCTGTGTGGCGTCTTTGCTGAGGCTTTCTTTCCTGGCGCGGTCGCTTTATGGGCAGGTCGTTTTCAGGAAGTGGGGGAATAGGCTCAAAAACTGTGGGGATAAGGTGAATTTCGTCACCGTCCAAAACAGAGTAATGCTCAAAGGTTTTGGTGAGGTCCTCGATTTTTGCGCCGTTGTGCATTATTTCAAAGGTTGTGGGGTCGGCCGAGTCGATAACAAACTGAAAGCCGATTAGCTTTTCAATCATAACGCCCACGGGCATATCGTCCGTAACACGGTATTTAAGCCGCCTTTCCTCGTCATTATTGTATATAAATGTAATTGTTAATTTCTGCATGGTATCCTCCAAGAAAGCCTATAAAACACACGGTGTGCTTTTTGAGGCAATTTTTAATGTAAATTCTTCTCCGCATTTTTTGAGGGCGCCGCATACGGCGTCATATGCTTTTTCGGGTGTATTGCAATGCTCGCTTAAATGGGCAAGCATAAAGCCTTTGGTGCCGCTTTTGTATAGAAGCGTACAAGCCTCGGCGCAGGCGGCATTCGAAAGATGACCCTCATCACCGTAAATCCTTTTTTTTAGATAATAAGGATAAGGGCCGTTTTTCAGCATATCCGGGTCGTGATTGGCCTCAATTATTACCGAGGAGGATCCGGAAATGCGCCTTAGCATATCCTCCGAAATAAAGCCCGTGTCCGTTATTACGGATGCCTTGTCCGACTCAGAGTGGAAGCTGTAGGCCACGGCATCGCTTGCATCATGGCTTGTTTGAAACGGCGTTATGCATATGCTGCCGACGGAAAACTCTTGCCCGTGCCCGATTATATGTATCGCATCGGATTTTTCAAGTCCAGCCTCGGCAAGAGCACCCTCGGTAATATACAAGGGAATGTTGTATTTTTTTATAAGCATGCTTGCCGATTTTACATGGTCAGAGTGGGCGTGGGATATTAAGATTGCCTGCGGAGCGGGCAGTGAAAGCGCACCGAGCCCTTCGGATATGCGCTTAAAGCTTATGCCGCAATCGTATAAAATACAGTTTTTTTCATCAAAAACAACATAGCAGTTGCCCGATGATGAGCTGGCAAGTGAGGCGAGTGAAAGCTTCATTCGGTAACCCGCTCAATTTTTGCGCCCAGTGCCTTAAGCTTACTTTCAAAGCGTTCATAGCCACGGTCGATAAATACCGTGTTGGTAACCTCGGTTATACCGGAGGCCATAAGTCCGGCGATTACAACGGCGGCGCCGCCGCGCAAATCAGTTGCCTTAACGGGAGCTCCGAAAAGCTCATTAACCGCTTCGATTGTGGCCATTTTGCCGGAAGCGTTGATTTTTGCGCCCATTCTTATAAGCTCGTCCGTATATTGGAAGCGATTGTCCCAAACGCCTTCAAGCATAACGCTTACGCCGGCGGCCTTGGTTAAAAGCGCAACCATTTGCGGCTGTAAATCCGTAGGGAAGCCGGGGTAGGGCATGGTGATGACGTTTGTTGCCTTAAGCTGAGCGGGACCTTCAACCCTTATTGCATCGTCAAACTCGGTTATTTTGGCGCCAACCTCAATCAGCTTGGCGGTAAGTGACTCCATGTGCTTTGGAATGATATTTTTAACCGTAACATCACCGCCCGTTGCGGCCGCCGCAATCATAAAGGTGCCGGCTTCAATCTGGTCGGGAATTATTTGATAACTGCCGCCCTGCATTTCGCGAACACCCTTTATTTTAACCGTATTTGTGCCGGCCCCCTTTATGTTGGCGCCCATTGCGTTCAAAAAGTTTGCCATGTCAACAATGTGCGGCTCACGCGCCGCGTTTTCAATAACGGTAACACCGTCGGCGAGGCAGGCGGCGAGCATAATATTTATTGTTGCGCCGACACTTACCTTATCTAAATACACATTGGCACCGGAAAGGTGAGTGGCCTTTGCCTTTATTACACCGCGAGAATCGTCAATTTCGGCACCGAGCGCCTTGAAACCTTTAATGTGCTGGTCAATCGGACGGGTGCCGAAGTTACAGCCACCGGGCATAGCGATTTCCGCCTCATGGAAGCGGCTTAAAAGCGAACCGATAAGGTAGTAGGAGCCCCTGATTCTGCGCACCAAATCATAGTCCGGTGCGGTGGAGGTGATAGCCGAAGCATCAACAACAACGGAATGAGGGTCCGGACGGGAGGTTTTAGCCCCCAGACTTTTTATAATATCTATAATAACATCAACGTCACTGATGTCGGGTATATTTTCAATTTTGCAAACACCGTTTACAAGCAGTGTGCCGGAAAGAATTGCAAGCACGGAATTTTTGGCGCCGCTGATGCAAACCTCTCCCGAAAGACGGGAAGGCCCCGTTATGACGAGCTTATCCATTTTGTAAATCCCCTGTCGTTTTTTTATAAGTATTCACTTAATTATACTACTTTTTTTAATAAAAAGCAATATTTTTTTGGTTAAAAAAGAAAAATGTATTATTTAAAGGGGGGTGGGGATATGGTCAGGC
>CAZITC010000225.1:0-2973 GCA_964542085.1 uncultured Ruminococcus sp.
TCCCAGTAAGCAGGTTTCATTCCTTCCGGAAGATCAATGATCTTTCCATCTTCATTCTTCACAGCAAATCCTTTCACCGCATCCGGCAACTTGCTGTAATCCGCATCATAGGAATACGGTAATTTCCTGCTGGCATCGACTGTCCTAAAGATATTCTTGTCAATAACAGGGAGAATCTGATTTTCATTGGTATTGCCGTCCCCGTTATCCACCATCTTTCCGTCCTTTACATCATTGACTACCTTGCCATCATAAACGGCTCTGAAATGCGGCAATTCATAGGTGCGTTTGTTCTGATCTCTCTGTAACTGTCCGGTTGCATTGAAGTCTTCATCAAAGGAATAATCACTTTTTCCATCTGTTTCCTGATAGGTAAAAGTGAAATCCATGTAGTAATTCCAACCGATATTCACATACTTTACCGGCGTCATCTGATCCCCTTCATAGCTGTAAATGCCTTCCTTGTTGCCGTTCTTTACAACAATGGCATCAGAATCATAATCCGGTGTATCCATATCCGGATTGGTCCATTCTGTACCATATCCCTTGTTTTCCTTGAATCCTTCCTTGATGAAAACAAATCCGTTATGACCGGCAGCTTCCAGATTCTCATAACCGCTGATATCAAGACTTCCCGGTTTCTTTACCCATCTGATATCATCTGCTGTAAATGGTTTTACATTCTTTTCTGCATTCTCTTTTTCAGCAGGTTTCCGATTAACACTCCAGACAAATCCACCACCGAATGAAGCTACGCCGATTGCCACAGCAATCACCGCTTCACCTGCTTTTGTCGTAAAGAACTTCTGTTTCTGTACAGGATGAGAAACAGGTTTTCTGTACGGTTCTTCTTTCTTCTGATGAACCGGATTCCCGCAATAAGGACAGAATTCACTGTCATCATCTATTTTCTTACCACACTTACCGCAATACATACTCTTCCTCTTTATTTTGTTTCATCATATCATCCGTTCTGACCAGATACAGAAACATCATGCCTTCTGCCAACATCATACCACCGGCAATCATGTAAACATGAAACAACCAGTCTCCTGAAAAGAAAACCTGCAATACCATTCCAGTAACAAACACAATGACACCGCTGATCATCAGTTCCATGGAATGATCTTCCACATCGCTTAACAATTTCTCTGCCTTCTTTTCCGCAAATACAGATTCCTTGCGGATCTTCTGCGCCATGAGAAATCTCTTGAAGCAGAGAACGGTATCCTTGCAGCCGATCATGATTCCAAGGAATACAGAGATCAGAATCACCTGTACCATTGTCTTTCCATTCACTTGGATCTGTTCTGTTAAATTGTTTTTCATACTGATTTACCTCTCCCTCTGCTATAAGGACAGGACAATCAGTATGTTTTAAAAAAGTTTTAAGAAAAAATTTATTTTTTCTCCCATATACAGAAAAGCCTCTGTACGAAACAGAGCTGAGAGGGCTCTTTCTGTTTCGACAGAGACGTTTCCATAACTTTATAATTCAGAATCAGTTGTATCTTCTTCTGAAGACAATTGCAGTGATACCAATCAGCACAGAGATGCCTAAGATACCGGCACTCCATGGAAGATTCGTATGATCGGATGTATCAACAGTCTTATCAGTCTTATGATATTCATCCGTAATATCAATCTTATATTCCTTGCCTGCTTCCGCAGCATTTACCTTCTGTGATGTCTTTCCATCCACCACATACTTCACGCTGACTTTGTATCCCTTGATACCGGAATTGGTTTCTGTAACCGTGTATTCTCCAGGATACAGATGATAGAAGGTATAGCTTCCGTTGATGAAGGAAGCATAACTTACTGTTTCATCAACATTCACATCTATTGTATTACCGTTCTCATCTGTCTTCTTACCTGTACCGGTTACACGGAACTTCAGGTTCTTCTTGTTCTGATCAGAGATCTGATCACCCTTGAAGGTCTTGTGAATTGTCAGTCTTACTTCATCCGGTGATACAGGTTGTTCTGTAATCACAGGGGTTGGAGTAACACCTGGAGTTGGTGCAGGCGTGACGGTCGGAGCAGGTGTTTCTGTTGGTCCAGGTGTCGGGCTGACAGTGGTTTCCGGTGTCTCTGTTGGCGTAGCTGTAGGTGTTGAAGCTGGTGTTGGTTTCTCCGGCTTCTCTTCCTTGTAAGTATTGGTAATGATGGTGCTGTTACCCTCATTGACTGAAGAAGATGTATAGTGCTTGTCCAGATCTGTTTCTACAGCTGTATATTGAATCTTCTTACCTTCATATTCAGGAAGATTATGCCATGTATAGGTCCAGTCGTTCTGCTCATTTAATTCAGCAGGTTCACGGACATAGTAGCTATTCTTTCCACCCTTACGCAGTCTGACAACAATCTTATCCGGTCTCTTACCGGCACTGTTATTGTTGTCTTCCCACTTCTTTGTGACAGTAAAGTCAATCAGATGTGTATTGTAGATAACATCACCGTTTTCAGCATTCTTCAATTTCTTGATATTGCCGTTCTTACCATCATGGTAAGAAACCTCATAACCATCAGGTACACTTGCTTCCTTAACGGTGTAATTGATCAGTACATATTTCTTCTTATCTGCATCGTATCTGTACTTATCGAGTTTCCACTCTGCATGCCATGGTTTGTTTTCATAATGATCACTTGGAGTAGGATCAGCATTTCCATCTAAGGTAATGGACTTGCCATCTACTTTCTTACCGTCCGCATACAGATCCAGTGTTACCTTTTTACCAGCAAGAGACTCAGTTGTCATCCATTTCTTGGTTACACCTACAGTTGTTTCAGGTGTGTGAGTGTTGGTTGCAACTCTGCCATCGAATTCGAATTGAGAGAGATCATACAGATATGCTGTAGATGGATTCTGAGCACCCAGTGCTTTTGCATAATAATGTGTATTTGGATCTAATATTGGATCAAGATTCTTGAATGTATCAGTCCAGTTATTGCTAGCATCCAGTTTCAATG
>CAZITC010000226.1:0-2936 GCA_964542085.1 uncultured Ruminococcus sp.
AAATCAGAGATTATGAGCTGGATCTGCCGGTTGTATTTGATATGGAACAGGCCGGTAATGGAAAAGGAAGAGTAGATCATCTGTCCAGAGAAATATGGACACAGAGTGCGGTGACGTTCTGTCATATCATGAAACATCATGGTTATACACCGATGGTGTATAACAGTACGAATCTCTTTGAAAGATTATTTGTGCCGGAATACTTACAGGAGTTTGACATCTGGGTTGCCGAGTATGGCGTCTCGTATCCTTCCTATCCTTATAAATTTTCCATCTGGCAGTATTCTTCTACCGGTAAAGTGGATGGTATTGATGGAAATGTGGATATGGATATCCGGTTTGTAAAGAAGAAGTCATGATCACCATGGCTTTTTCTTTCGGTTTATGTGTAAGCACATTCATATTGTATTAAAATAATTTCATCAGAATTTTTACAATCTGTTAAAACCTTTTCCGTGATTCATGTGTCTCATCGGTGAAGGGAGAAATACAGATATGTATGTTATACACATTGAAAAACATCTGGGATCACCTCATTCAGAAAGAAGAGGTGCGTTTCAGAGCATCTGCGGACTATCAGGAAACAGAAGAAAGAATACGGGGGAGAATTCATGAACAGCGCAGATCAGATCAGGACAATCGTCATTGCCATTCAGAAAGGGGATCAGAGTCAGTTCGATGAACTTTACAGTCTGACAAATGCGTCAGCTATGGCTGTGGCCAGAAAGTATCTGAAACAGAAAGCAGACTGTGAGGATGTGGTGCAGGAAGCCTATATCACTGCATTGAACAGGATCAATGATCTTCAGAAACCGGAAAGCTTTTCTTCCTGGTTAAACCAGATTGTGGCAACCAGATCACTGAATGTCTTACGGAAGAAGAATCCGGTCATGTTTTCAGAAATGACAGCGGAAGAAGACGACGCTGACATTGACTTTGAAGATGAGTCACCGCAATTTTCACCAGAGAAGATTACTGATATGGAGGCTGTTTCTTCGGCAGTATCAGAAGTGATGGATTCCTTGCCGGAAATGCAGAGAGACGCCCTCTGGATGCATTATGGTCAGGATATTCCGATTAAAGATATTGCGGAAGCTGCCGGTGTATCCGAGAACACCATCAAATCCAGACTGAAACAGGGAAGAGACAAACTGTATAAACAGAAGGAAGAATTCCGGAAAAGAGGAATCGAGATCAGTGTTGTTACCATTGCGACACTTCTCTATACACTTTTCAACAAGGATATCGAAGTACAGGCACAGGATCTTGCGGCCAGCACGGAGTATGTAAAGGAAAGTGCGGAACTGAAAAAGAAGATCGACGCGGGAAGAAACTCTGTACATACACACCAGAACCTGCATAAAGCAGGTAAGGCTGTAAAACATACGGCGGTTAAAACAGGGATCAGTACAGGTGTGAAAGCAGCCATTGTAGTTGCGGCAGTCGCCATCGGGGTCGGATCCGGAACAGTGATCTACAACATTCAGAGCAACCGGAATACAGGTACTGCAGTAAAGGAAGCCGCTGCGCCACAGTCAAAGAAGAAATCTTCTTCTGTTTCAAAAGGAAAGACTTCTTCTGCTTTAAAAGATACAACTTCTTCTGAAACAACGAAGAAAGCAACACCAACTCCACAGACACAGAAGAATGAAGAAGCATTGAAACAGTATCAGGCAATCCTTGCCAAAGCTTCTTCCATGGAACCTTTCACTTCCTATAACACACCATCCGGTGAATACATCTATGCGTTGATAACCATGCAGAAAGGAGAAGGACCGACCCTTCTGTTAGCACAGGGTGTTCAGGATGATGGCAGATACAATGCCAGAGTCTATTACTATGATGAAGATACGGAAACCATGTATCAGCCCCAGGATACCATTCAGTTCGGCGTAGCAGGCGTCGGTGGCTTCCGTGGCGTGATGAACAGGGAACCGGATGGAAACGGGATTCAGCTGATGGAATACAGCACAAAAGAAACCGATGTGACCCGTTATACCAGAAGCGGAAATACGCTGAATCAGGGAACTGATGCATCATCACAGGAAGGTGAAACCATTCAATGGTATGCATTGAATGATGACAGGGCATTGAAACAATGGCCTGAAGAAGTCAAAGCGACAGGTGAAGACGGATTCCCGGCGGAAGGAAGCACTTCAGCAGGTACATCAGGGGCAGCCAATGCGCCTGCACAGAAAGAAAGTATTACAGGGACTTATCAGGATTCTTCAGGATATCGTGTGAAGGTTGTGGATAACGGTAATGGAACGGTACAGTTCACTGATGCAGCTGGAGACACAGGCCCGATGGTATGGAATGCTTCTTCCGGTTATTATGAGGTTCCAACGGCTACCGGAGGAATGTATGTGGATACATCTGTGCATCCATATGTGCTTCATTTGATCGGAGGAGAAGAAACACTGTATACAAAAATCGGTTGAATCGTTTCCTTTACAACCATGTCTTAGATAGAAAAGAAAAATCTTTTAGGGAGAAAATGATCATGAAAAAGAGAACATTCGCAGAAATTGCATTAGCTGCTCTGTTACTTGCAGGATGCAGTTCCACAGCTTCCACAGGTGGAAAGAAAAAGAGTTCAGAGAAAAAAGAAGAGAAGAGTTCTGAAACAGAAGATTCCTCTTCAGAAGTAACAACAGGAGTACTGGAAGATACGGAAGCGTCTGAAAGTCCGGATGCCGAAGAAACGGATGATGAAGACAGTGATGAAGCAACAGAAGGAGACATCACAGCGGATGTCATCTCCGCTACTCAGGCTGCCAGCAACCAGAAATACGCACCGTTATTGACAATCGGTACAAGAATCACCGGTACAATGAATGAAAACGGTGTTGCCTGGTATGCGTTTAAAACCACTTCAGATGTAAAAGCGGAATATAACGTGACAGTTGTCAACATGGATCCGGAAGGCAGTAAAG
>CAZITC010000227.1:0-2934 GCA_964542085.1 uncultured Ruminococcus sp.
GCATAAAAATCGGTTTTTCTTCGCGCATATTCATACGCGCTGTAGATTTCCATACAAATTTCAGTAAAGTCCGGACGACTCATGTTAAAGACCCTCCTTAGCTTTTAAACTTGAATTAATTATAACATGTTTACCGTAATTTGTCAATGGTGCGGTTGCTTTATTGGCAAAAGGTATAAAAAAGCTGTTGATAAAGCTAAGAGCAATAAAAAGCGTTGTGCGTGGCAAAATTTTTGGCCGCAATGTTGATGGCCAAAAGCCGATAATCGGAGCATGATTTTAGTGACTGATTTTAGTGTGTGTAAAATATGCCGAAAGCAAACAAATTTACAAGAAAAATATTGACAAAAAAGCATTATTGTGGTATACTAATCTAAATCTTTAAGAGCGATGCAGTGACGTCGGCAAGATTTGGTTATCCGTAAAGCATTGATTTTATTATCATGCCTTTATTTTGATGTGCTCAAGCCTTGCTCACGTGGCAAGGCTTTTTTATTACATGAAGGGAGTATATTATGAAAATTACGTTTAAGAATTGCAAAAAATATACGCCTGAGGGCTTTTTGCCCTTTTCTGAAGAGGTTTATGTAGCGGCGGCTTCGAATAATGCCGTTTCTTTTTCCGATTGCTTTATATTTCCGGCTTTTGCTGATGTTCACGTTCATCTGCGGGAGCCGGGCTTTTCATATAAGGAAACGATTAAATCGGGAACAATGGCCGCGTTACGCGGGGGATATACCGATATATGTTCCATGCCAAACCTTAACCCGGTGCCGGACTGCTTGGAAAGCCTTTCAATGCAGATGGAGATGATAAAGCGCGATGCCGCGATTAATGTTCACCCCTACGGCGCGATAACAAAGGGGCAAATGGGGGAGCAGCTTTCCGGTATGCGTGAAATGGCACCTTTTGTTGTTGCCTTTTCGGATGACGGCCACGGAGTTCAAAGTGAAAAAATGATGCTACAGGCCATGACGGAGGCGAAAAAGCTTGGTAAGCTTATTGCGGCGCACTGTGAGGTTAATTCTATGCTCAACGGCGGATACATACATGACGGGGAGTATGCGCGGGCGCACAACCACAGGGGGATATCGTCCGAAAGCGAATGGGCTCAGATTGAGCGGGACATATTCTTGGCGGAAAAAACAGGCTGTGCATACCATGTGTGCCATATTTCCACGACGGAAAGTGCTGAGCTTATAAGGCGGGCGAAGAGCCGCGGAGTAAACATAAGCTGTGAAACGGCTCCGCACTACCTGGTGCTCTGCGATGCGGACCTTTCGGAGGACGGGGCATTTAAAATGAATCCGCCCCTGAGGAGCGAAAGGGATAAAAACGCTCTGCTTGAGGCGGTGGCGGACGGAACGGTTGACATGATTGCAACAGACCATGCGCCGCACTCGAAAGAGGAAAAGGCAAACGGTCTTGCGGAAAGCCCGTTTGGAATAGTTGGGCTTGAAACGGCTTTTTCGGTGCTTTATACAAAATTGGTTGAAGAAAAGGTTATAACGCTATCCAAGCTCACCGAGCTTATGAGCATTGCACCGAGAAAGCGATTTGACATTAAAAACGAAAATTCATATACCGTTTTCGACTTAAACGAAAGCTATATTGTGAACCCGGAGGATTTTCTTTCAATGGGGAAGAGTACACCGTTTAAGGGAATGAGTTTAAACGGAAAAAACAAGCTTACAATTTACAAGGGGGATTTAGCATGGACAGAAAATATGACAGAAAGATAGTTTTGGAGGACGGAAGCGTTTATTACGGCTACGGATTCGGCTCAATGGAGGACAAGATTTGTGAAATAGTATTTAACACCTCGATGGTGGGGTATCAGGAAATTGTATCCGACCCGTCGTATACATATCAAATGGTGGTGATGACCTATCCTTTGATTGGTAATTACGGAATAACGGACGACGATTTTGAAACAAAAACACCGACAATCGGCGCCCTTGTTGCAAGGGATTATAACGATATGCCCAGCAATTTCCGTTACACAAAAACCTTGAATGAGTTATTAAGCGAAAACAACATTCCCGGAATTTACGGGGTGGATACAAGAAAGCTTGCAAGAAGCATAAGGGATTTGGGAAGTCGAAAGGCCATGATTGCGGATGCAGAGGCTGATGACGAATATATAATAAGCCTCTTGAAGGGGAAGAACATTCCGCACGATGCCGTTTCAAGGGTTAGCTGCAAAAAGAAATGGTATTCCAGGACTTCCAACCACAAGTTCAATGTTGTTGCGATTGACTGTGGCATAAAGCTTAACATTGTCAGAAGCTTAAATCAGCGCGGCTGTAATGTAACGATTGTGCCTTACAACACTACGGCGGAGGAAATTCGCTTTATGAAGCCGGACGGATTGTTTTTATCCAACGGCCCCGGTGACCCGGAGGATGTGACCGAGGTGATTGAAACCGTTCGAAGCTTGAAGGGAGAAATTCCGATTTTCGGTATTTGCCTGGGACATCAAATGATTTCCCTTGCTTACGGAGCGAAAACCTACAAGCTTAAATTCGGACACAGGGGCGGCAACCACCCGGTAAAGAATATTGAAACGGGTAAAATAGAAATTACCAGCCAAAACCACAGCTATGCGGTGGATGAGGCATCGCTTGCGGGAACACCTCTTAAGGTAACGCACATTAATCTTCTTGATAATACCGTTGAGGGTGTGGAAAACAAAGATGACTGCATTTTTTCCGTGCAGTACCATCCGGAAAGCGCGCCCGGTCCGGAGGACAGCGGATATCTTTTCGATAAGTTTATAGACAATATGAAGGAGAATATGAAAAATGCCTAAAAGAACGGATATAAAAAAGATACTTGTAATAGGCTCAGGCCCCATAGTAATCGGCCAGGCGGCGGAGTTTGACTATGCCGGCACCCAGGCCTGCCTTGCCTTGAAGGAGGAGGGCTATGAAG
>CAZITC010000228.1:0-2922 GCA_964542085.1 uncultured Ruminococcus sp.
TGGCAGAGCAGGCCGGTTGGTTTTTGGAGCGCGGCGTTTATTTGGACGGCCTTAACTCCGAAAAAAAGTGGGAATTTACCCCTACCGCCAAGGTTGGCGATACCTTAAGGGCCGGCGAATACATCGGCACCGTGCCGGAAGGCCCGTTTACCCACAAAATTTTTGTTCCCTTTTATCTTTTGGGAAGCTACAGGGTAAAAACAATTGCCGAAAAGGGCGAATACACAATTAAGGAAACCGTTGCCGTTTTAACAGATGAGCGCGGACGCGATGTGCCGGTTACCATGAGCTTTAAGTGGCCGGTAAAGCGCGCGGTAAAATGCTATTCGGAGCGGCTTGCACCTGTTGAAACAATGGAAACAAAGGTGCGCCTTATCGACTCGTTTTTCCCGGTTGCCAAGGGCGGCACCTACTGCACACCCGGCCCCTTCGGCGCCGGTAAAACCGTGCTTCAGCACACTACATCCAAATATGCGGATGTGGATATTGTAATCATTGCCGCCTGTGGTGAGCGCGCCGGCGAGGTTGTGGAAACACTTACCGAGTTTCCGGAGCTTACCGACCCCAAGACAGGCCGTTCGCTCATGGAACGCACAATCATTATATGCAACACCTCCTCGATGCCCGTTGCATCCCGTGAGGCTTCGGTTTACACCTCGGTAACCCTTGCCGAGTATTACCGCCAAATGGGACTTAACGTTCTTCTTTTGGCCGACTCCACTTCCCGCTGGGCACAGGCTCTGCGTGAAATGTCCGGCCGATTGGAGGAAATTCCCGGTGAGGAGGCCTTCCCTGCTTACTTGGAGTCCTACATTGCGGCGTTTTACGAAAGAGCCGGCTATGTTCGCTTGCCGGACGGAAGCACAGGCTCTGTTACCATCGGCGGAACGGTTTCGCCGGCAGGCGGTAACTTTGAGGAGCCCGTAACCCAGGCAACGCTGAAGGTTGTCGGCGCGTTCCACGGACTTTCGCGTGAGCGCTCCGATGCAAGAAAATATCCCGCCATCGACCCCATGATTTCATGGTCAAAATACAAGGGCGTTATTGCGGAGGAGAAGTCTGATTTTTGCAAGTCGCTTCTTCACAAAGGCAATGAAATCGGCTCCATGATGAAGGTTGTCGGCGAGGAGGGCACTGCCCTTTCGGACTATATCACCTACTTAAAGTCCGAAATGCTGGACGCCGTTTATCTTCAGCAAAACTCCTTTGATTCGGTGGAGGCTAACTGCGGCACCGAGCGTCAGCGCTATGTGACCGACAAGCTTATCCACGTTTTGGGCAGTGATTACGCCATTGGTGATAAGGACGGGGCGCGCAGCTTTTTCAACAGTCTGCGCCAAAAATTCATAGACTGGAACTATACCGAGTTTGAAAGCGAAGCCTTTAAAAAGGCCGAGGCGGAAATAGACGAGCTTTACTCCGCCGGCGGCGGCCGCGAGGGCTTAAAGGACGGTGAATAAAATGAACAAGGTTTACAACAAAATTGAATCTATCACCGGTAACGTTATAACCGTTCGGGCAACCGGTGTTCAGTATAAGGAGCTGGCGCAGATTAACACACGCTTCGGAAAATCGCTGGCTCAGGTTAATAAAATTGACGGCGACGTTGTTTCGCTTCAGGTTTTTGCCGGCGGCCAAGGTGTTTCCACCGGTGACGAGGTACGCTTTTTGGGGCACGAAATGCGTGTTTCCTTCAGCGATGACCTGCTTGGCCGCATATTTGACGGCTCCGGTATTCCCAGGGACAAGGGCCCTGCGCTTACGGAAAACGCAAAGCCCATCGGCGGCCCCTCGGTCAATCCCACAAAGCGAATACTCGCCAACCGAATGCTTCGAACGAACATTCCCATGATTGATATGTTCAACACACTGGTGGTTTCGCAAAAGCTTCCCATTTTCTCCATTTCGGGGGAGCCGTACAACCAGCTTCTTGCCCGTATTGCAATGCAGGCGGAGGCAGATGTAATCGTGCTTGGCGGCATGGGTCTTAAATACGACGATTTCCTTTATTTTAAGGACGAGCTCTCAAAGGGCGGCGCCTTAAGCAAAACGGTTATGTTCATTCACACGGCATCCGACCCCACGGTTGAATGTATGATGATTCCGGACATGGCGCTGGCGGTTGCAGAGCAGTTTGCGCTTCAAAACAAGGATGTCTTGGTGTTGCTTACCGATATGACGAACTTTGCCGATGCCATGAAGGAAATTGCAATTACGCAAGAGCAGGTGCCCTCTAACCGCGGCTATCCCGGTGACCTTTATTCTCAGCTTGCAGCACGCTACGAAAAGGCGGTTGACTTTGCGGACTCCGGCTCGGTTACCGTTTTGGCGGTTACCACCATGCCCGGAGATGACGTTACGCACCCGGTACCGGACAATACCGGCTATATTACGGAGGGCCAGTATTATCTTAAGGGCGGCCGCATTGAGCCCTTCGGCTCACTTTCCCGTCTTAAGCAGAACGTAAACGGAAAAACCCGTAAGGACCACCGCGCCCTTATGGATGCCATGATTCGCCTGTATTCCTCTTATAAAGAAACGCTGGAGAAGAAAAACATGGGCTTTTCCATGAGCCGCTGGGACGAAAAGCTTCTTAAATACGGGGACCTTTTTGAAAGCAAGCTGATGAGCCTTTCGGTTAATCTTTCCCTGGAAGACGCACTTGACTTGGGCTGGCAAATTTTGGCCGAATGCTTTGAAAAGCAGGAAACCGGAATAAAGTCAGACCTTACGGATGAGTTTTGGCCTGTCGGATAAGGAGGGCTGTAGCTTGGCAAAAATCAAACTAACAAAAAACGAGTTAAAGGTACAAAAGGATGCACTTAAAATGTACCGCCGTTATTTGCCCACCCTTACGCTGAAAAAGCAACAGCTTTACACGGAAATTCGGCAAATCAAAGCCCAGGCGGAAGAGGTTAGGGC
>CAZITC010000229.1:0-2903 GCA_964542085.1 uncultured Ruminococcus sp.
GCCACATACTGGCATTCCGATTATCAGGATGACGGAACAAACGTGCTCAGCAAAGAGGTTTGTCCCCATTGGATTGAGGTAGTTTTGCCTGATGTAACGGAAATTTCAGGTTTCGCCTACGGTAAGCGTTCGGATAACAACGTGGGCACCTTTGAGGATTATGTCTTTTACACTTCTGAAACAGAAAACGGTGAGCTTAAAAAAGTTTGCGCCGGAACATTTACGGACAGCGCTTCCATGACGGTGCGCTTTCCCTTAAACGTAAAGGTTAAGAAGGTAAGGCTTGTTGCAACCAAGTCCTACGGTGAATTCGGAAGCTGTGCGGAGTTTAACTTAATAAAGCGCAACGAAAATTATAAAACGGCCGAGGATCCCTCCGGAATTGCGGAGGCAATCGAGGCAAGTCAGCCTGTTGCAATTTCAACTGAGAATATGTCTGTAGAATCGGATAATGTTTGGAATGACGATTTTTCGCCTGAGCTTATGATAGACGGAATTAAGTCAACGGCATGGCATTCCGATGCAAATGCGCAGAACTCATTTCCGATTAAGGTAACCGTAGATTTAGGCTCAGTTCACAATGTAATGCAAATGGCATATATTCCGAGAAACGACACCTATACGCATAACGGTGTGTGGACGGACTTTGACATTTATGCAAAGGAAAAGGCAACTGACACGGAAAAGCTTGTCAATTCCGGCTTATCCTTCAAGGTAAATTATGACACTCAAACAGTAAAATTTGTCGAGCCCGTTAAAGCAAGGTATTTTACCTTTGTTATAAATAACGGCGAAAAGGGTTATGCAACCTGTGCCGAGCTTATGTTCTATGAATCGAAGGGCGATGCAGATAAAAAGTCGGAAAACAATTACTTCCTCTTACAAATCGGCTCTAATGTATTAAAAACCGTGACGGACGGGGAAGTAACGGAAAAAACACTGGATGTTGCTCCCTTTATTGACAGCGGCTCCACGCTAATTCCTCTTCGAGGTCTGTTTGAGGAAATGGATGCGGAAATCAGTTGGGATGCGGCCAAACGAAAAATAACAGTTGACTGCGGAAGCACAAATATCGTTATGCAAATAGATAACGACCTTGTTTATGTAACCAATAAAAGGTACGGCCTGGTCAGGTATACACTTTCGGTTTATCCGCAGATAATAAACTCGCGTACCTTTGTGCCGATTCGCTTTGTATCCGAAAATTTGGGCTATAATGTTGAATGGAACGGCGAGGACCAAACAATTAAAATTTCAAAATAAAAAAAACTGCCGAGTCACCTCGGCAGTTTTTTATTTGATTGTTGTAATATCGTACGGAGTATTCTGGTACACAAAATAGTTAAGCCAGTTTGAATAGATTAAATTTGCGTGACCGCGCCAGCGCACAAGGGGCGGCTTTGCGATGTCATTATCCGGGAAATAATTTTGCGGAATTTCCGGATTAAGCCCGGCGGCGCAATCCCTTAAATATTCATCGCGAAGAGTGTTGGGGTCATATTCCGAATGGCCGGTAATAAATATTTGCCGGCCGCCGTCGGTTGAGGCGGCGTAAAGGCCGGCTTCATCGGAGCAGGCTAAAATTTTAATTTCCGGGTGCTTTGAAATATCGGCAATATCAATTGTTGTGTGCCTTGAATGGGGAACATAAAACACATCATCGAACCCGCGCAAAAGCATTGAATTTTTATAGCTCACCGTGTGCGAATAAACCCCGGAAAGCTTTTTGGGAAGAAGGTGCTTTTCAATGCCGTAATGATAATAAAGCGCGGCTTGAGCACCCCAGCAAATGTGGAATGTTGAGTGTACGTTGGTTTTCGTCCACTCCATTATTTCGCACAGTTCATCCCAATAATTAACCTCGTTATAGGGAAGCTTTTCAACAGGCGCGCCCGTGATTAAAAAACCATCAAATTTTCGGTTTTTTATTTCATCAAAGGTTTTGTAAAACGCAAGCATATGCTCGGCCGAAACATTTTTTGACTTGTGCGAGCTAACCTGAACAAGCTCAATTTCCACCTGAAGCGGAGTGTTACCGAGAAGCCTTGACAGCTGTGTTTCGGTTGTGATTTTATTCGGCATGAGGTTTAATATTCCGATTTGCAGGGGACGGATGTCCTGTTTAATTGCACGCTCCTCATTCATGGTGAAAATGTTTTCGCTTGCAAGCACCTTGGCGGCCGGCAAATTGTCGGGAATTTTAATAGGCAATCGGACAACCTCCTTATATTGCGCTTAATGCATTTTCAATGTCGTAAATTATATCCGAGGCATCCTCAATTCCGCATGAAAATCTTACAAGGTCGGCGGAAACACCGGCAGCCTCAAGCTCCGAGTCGGAAAGCTGGCGGTGCGTGGAGCTTGCCGGGTGCAAGCAACAGGTTTTGGAGTCTGCAACATGGGTTTCGATGGAAGCTAACTTAAGCTTTTGCATAAAGCTTTCTGCGGCGATTCTTCCACCCTTAACGCCGAAGGAAATAACGCCGGATGCACCGTTTGCAAGATATTTTTGCGCAAGGTCGTAATACTTATCGCCGGGAAGGCCGGGATAGCGCACCCATGAAATTTTGTCGCAATCCCTTAAGTAGCTTGCAACCTTAAGAGCGTTGTCGGAATGTTGCTTCATTCTTAAGGCAAGGCTTTCAAGACCGAGAGAAATTATATATGCGTTTTGCGGTGACTGAATGGAGCCGAAATCGCGCATAAGCTGAACGGTAGCCTTGGTTATAAAGGCCGCAGGTCCGAATTTTTCGGTATAAACAACGCCGTGATAGCTTTCATCCGGCGTGCACAGACCCGGAAATTTATCGGGATACTTGCTCCAGTCGAATTTGCCGGAGTCAACAATTGCACCGCCAACGGTGCTTGCGTGCCCGTCCATGTATTTTGTTGTCGAGTGTGTT
>CAZITC010000230.1:0-2894 GCA_964542085.1 uncultured Ruminococcus sp.
TTAAAAAATGCGGCTACCGAAGTAACCGCATAAAAACGCAAACTCCGATAGTCGCCAAACTAATTGATTAAGACAAGAACAAATTTGTATTACCTTAATTGGAATTTGCTTTTTTTCAAATTCATAAAAAGGCAATACAAAATAACACTTTGCTATAAAAAACAAAATGTCCTTGTCAAGCGCTATTCAATTAGTTTGGCGTATTTATTATATCACACTTATTCTTTATTTACAACATTTTTCTAAAAAAAGATATTGATTGCTATAATTTAGTTGGGATAATTCCGATATCATTGCTCAACCAAAACAATGAAACGGCATAGAACAAGCTATGCCGTTTCATCTGAAACAATATTACTATTTTTATTTTAAAGAAAGCTTTTTTCGGCAGGTTTTCCATTCCGGGCACACCTTAACAAGCTCAGCATAAAATTTCTTTGAATGATTCGGCACCAGAAAATGTGTAAATTCGTGCCAAACCACGCTTTCCACACATTCCGGAGGCGCAAAGGCAAGCCTTGTGTTAAATGTTAAAATTCCCTTTGCATTACAGCTTCCCCAGCATGACTTCATACTACGGAATTTAATTTGCGGATAGGCTATGCCCCTTTTTTCATAATACGGGTAGACCCTTTTGCAGAAGTCCGTTATGTATTTTTTAAGCTCCTCCTCCGTGAAATACTGCTTTCGGGGTGCAAGCGCTTTTTCTTTCGCTCTTTCTACCGCTCTTTCAATAAACTCTCGCTTTGAATGTATAAATTCGTCAATCACCGCTTGCGGCACCCTGCTATTTGCCGATACGTGCACCGTACCGTCCGCCTTAATCCGTAAATTTATATTTTTAACGTTTTTATATTGCAGCTCGTATTGTATGTTTTCCACCGTCTTACAGCATATGTTAGTTTTCATCAATAATTTCCTCGATATCGCTCAGCTTACAAATATTGTACATATATTTTTTTCCTTTTTTACTGCTATCCGACAAATAATAGCTTTTATCGGCGTTTTTTATCATGGCCTTCTTTATAACGGCCTCCTCCGGCGAGGAATCTGTTATAAATCCGTCTTCGCAATACCCCCTGCTTGAAAAAAACAATATATCCGCATTTATATCCGAAATAAATTTTTCGGTTGAATTGCCCACATATGCTATAGAACGGTTTAAGAGCAAGCCGCCCGTACAATAGTTTTTAATATGCTCCTCCCCAAGCGCGATCGATGTTTTAGGGCTGTTTGTAATAACTATAATATCGCTAAATCTTTTCAAATGCGGAATAAGATATGCCGCCGTGGAGGATGCGTCCAAAAAAATCACATCACCGTTTTTTATAAATTCGGCGGCTTTCTGCGCAATAATTTTTTTGGATCTATTGTTGCTGTCCTCCCTCAGCATGAGCGGAATTTCATCTTCTGCGGTTTTACGCAAAACCGCTCCTCCGTGAGTTCGCAATATTTTGCCCTGTTGCTCCAAGGCGCTTAAATCACGCCTTATCGTCGGTGCGCTTGTGTATAAAAGCTCCGATATTTTTTTCACACTCATGCTTACATTCTGTTGAAGAAGCCCCATTATTTCTTCTTGACGTTCTATATTATACATTTTCCATTCCTTTCGTTTTGTTTCGTTTACACTCGTAATATTTGATTTTTAATCAATATAACCGCCAAACATAGACTTTTGCTTTCGTTTGTCTTATAATAACACACAAATTACAAAAAGTAAAGAAGGATATTGATATATTCCTCGGCAATATATCAATCAAAGCGGAATAAAAAATGTTTGGAGGCCGTAAAGCCCCACGGTGCCTGTGTTTTTATGGGTAATCCCGCTAATGATGTTTCACTTGAGCAAAACACATATTGGCAAATTTTAAGAAAAGAGTTAAGAATTTTCGGAACATGGAATTCCTCCTATTGCGAAAATCAAAACGATTGGAAGGAAAGCCTTAAAGCGATGGTTGAGCGCAAAATAAACGTTAAGCCGCTTATCACTTAGGTTTTTTCGCTGAAGGACTGCAACAAAGCTTTTGAAACAATTAAAAACGGTGATGAGCTGTGTGTTAAAGTAATGCTACATATGAACAGGGAGGAAGAATAATGGATAAAAAAATTTCACCGTCTGTCATGTGCGTTGATTTTTTTGAACTGAACAGCTACATAAAAGCATTTGAAAAAAACAGCATTGATTTACTGCACATAGACATCATGGACGGACACTTTGTGCCCAACCTTACCTTAGGCACGGATTTTATAAAAATCTTAAAGAAAAAAACAACTATTCCGTTAGACATACACTTAATGGTTGAGGAACCGGAAAGCAAAATTAATTGGTTTGATATCGGTAAAAATGACTACGTTTCCGTTCATTGCGAATCAACCTATCATCTGCATAAGGCGCTTATGTGCATAAAGGAAAGAGGCGCAAAAGCCATTGTTGCACTAAATCCCGCCACAAATATATCCGTAACCGAGGATGTTCTTGACATTATCGACGGCGTGCTTATTATGAGCGTAAATCCGGGCTTTGCCGGGCAAAAACTTATCACACATGCCTTGAAAAAAATCCAAGCATTAAGGACATTCTTGGATGATAAAAACTGTAGCAACATTGAAATTGAGGTCGACGGAAACGTCAGCTTTGAAAATGCACGACTTATGAGTGCTGCCGGCGCAAATATATTTGTAGCCGGAACATCCAGTATTTTCAAAAAAGGCACGGATATTGAAGTCGCAATTCACCAATTCCGCAAAATGATTGTATAATCATTTTGTGCACCTACAAGCGAATTTAACTAAAAAAAGCACTTGCAGATTGCAAGTGCTTTTTTTGGAGGCGCCACCCAGAATCGAACTGGGGATATAGGTGTTGCAGACCTTTGCCTTACCGCTTGGCCATG
>CAZITC010000231.1:0-2882 GCA_964542085.1 uncultured Ruminococcus sp.
ATATTATAGTATATAATTTAGCATACCGCAAGAAAAATTTGTAATACGGCGGCCGCTTTTTTAATATAATTGAATAGATTATATGTGAAAGGAAGAATATTATGGATGCCGAAATCACCAAAATAAATCTGAGTACAAGCTATCCGTCCGCCAACCTCACCGAGGAAGTACTGTCGGAGGGTGATACCATTGTTCCGGACTCTAAGCCGGACATCGGAAAAATTTTGCTTTGCGAGTCAAGCTGTTATCACGATAAAATCGAGGTACAAAAAGGGCGCGTTATTTTCACCGGGACGTCCGTGTTCACCGTTTTGTATGCACCGGATAATGGTGAAGGAGTAAAATCCGTAACTGCCAGGTTTCCATTTAACCACATTGCGGAAGCGGAAGGCCTTTTGCCGGAGGATAAATTTGAATTTTCCTTCAAAACCGTCCATTCGGAATGTGCCTTAATTAATTCGCGAAAGCTTTCGTTAAAAAGTGTAATTCAAATATCCTTCACGGCATATTCCACCGTTTCCTTGCCCGTTTGCACAGAAATATCCACCAATGATATTGAGGTGAAAAAAGAGGAGCTTTGCACCGGTTTTGCTTCGGCCGCCGATAACGGTACATTCTCCCTTTCCGAGGAGCTCTTCATTCCCGAGGCTAAGGATCCTGCCGAAGAACTTTTACTCAGCCGGTGCGGAATTTCAAATTACAGCGTAAAAATTGTTCCGGGAAAGGCCGTTATCAAGGGTGTGCTTTATGCATATCACCTGTACACCGCAAATAACGGCGAAACCGAATACATGGAACACGAATTTCCCTTCACGGAAATTGTGGATATTGCCGGCCTGAGCGAGGATGCCGATTGCAGCATCATCCTTAACATGGGTGACTGGTCAGCACGCATTGCCGATGACTCTCTCGGCCGCCGCCTTGCTCTGGACTGCAGCATTTCCTATTCGGTAATCGGCTTTTTATCCGAGGTGAAGGGCGTCGTGACAGATGCCTACGTTCCCGGACGCGAAAGCACACTTTCCTTCACCTCACTTAAGGCTTCGTCCCCGGCGGAGAAAAAGGCCGACTCTGTCACCTTAAAGCTTTCCGCCGAGCTTCCCATCTCCATGCCGCCGATTGAAAAGCTGTGCCCGGTTTACGCCTTCGTTTCATCAGAAACAATAATCCGGTCGGAGGGAAAAATAACCGTTTCCGGCACAGTCAGCGTTGTTATAAGCTATATTTCCGAGGGCGGCATTTACTCCTACGAGGCAGAGAACGATTTTTCCGTAAGCTTTGACTGCCCCGATGCAGAATATTTTATAACCGGCGGCGCAAAAATAAGCCACACGGACTATAACTTTGTCAACCAGGCAAAGGTTGATGTGCGCTGCATTGCCGATATTTCGCTCACTTTAAGGCGAAGCACCGATTTTTTCCGCGCAATAGATGCCATGAGCATCGGCGATGAAGACCTATCACCCCGTGCCGGCATAACGATTTATTTTGTTAAAAGCGGCGATACTCTTTGGGACATTGCAAAAAAATACAAAACAACCGTTGAAAAAATACTATTTGCCAACAACATGGAGGCCGATAATATGCTAAATTCCGGCATGCGGCTTTTAATTCCGGCATAATTTTTTTAAAAATTTGAGCAAGAGGAAAATTTCCTCTTGCTTTTTTCTGTATTCTGTTTTATAATAGTAAGTGACTAAAAATCACTTATGCACATCGGAGGAAGAAAAAGTGAGGATTATTGCCGGCAGTGCACGCGGATTAAAGCTTAAAACGCTTGACGGTCTAACCACACGTCCCACCGCGGACAGGGTGAAGGAGGCGCTTTTTTCCTCCCTATCCTCCAAGCTTACAGGCTCCTTTGTATTGGATGCCTTTGCCGGAAGCGGCGCTCTGGGGTTGGAGGCGTTAAGTCGCGGTGCGGCAAGCGCGGTTTTCATTGAAAGCAACCGTGATGCGTTCGGTGTGCTTCGCGAAAACATCGTCCGCTCCCGTATGGAACAGCGCGCCGAAGCCAAGCTTTGCGATGTGATGGCATACCTTGAAAAAGCAAATGAAAAATTTGACATAATTTTTTTGGACCCGCCTTATGCTTCCGGCCTTTATGAGTCTTTTCTTGTTAAGGCTTATAAAAAGCTTAAGCCGGACGGCATTATTGTTCTTGAATATGAAGAAAAAAACGCACCGGTCATTCCTGATGCATTTACCGTTATCAAGCAAAAGCATTACGGCAGGGTTCACCTATCTTTTTTATCAGGAGTTGAACAGCATTGAAGATTGCCATTGTTCCCGGTAGCTTTGACCCGGTTACTCTGGGGCATTTAGACATTATTAAACGGTCGTCCGAGATTTTTGACCTTGTTTACGTTAGTATTCTTGCAAACAGCGAAAAGCAACGCCAGCTTTTTACCGTTCCCGAGCGCGAGGAGCTTATTCGCCGCGTCACAGTCGGAATGGACAATGTTAAGGTGGACAGCTTCAGCGGTCTTTTGGTGGACTATGCCAGGGCAAAAAATGCTTCGGCTATTGTTAAGGGGCTTCGCGCCGTATCGGACTTTGAATATGAATTTCAGATGGCGCATATTAACAAAAAGCTTGCGCCTGATATTGAAACCCTTTTCATGATGACAAACGAAAAATATTCTTATTTGAGCTCCAGCATAGTAAAAGAGGTTGCAAGCTACAACGCATCGTTGACTGACCTTGTTCCCGGAGAGATTTCGGCCGATATATACAAAAAATTAAATTTGAAATAAATTAAGGAGGAGTATTTAAAATGGAAATACTTGAAATCATAGATAAGCTTGAAGAAAAAATTGACAAGGCAATGAACATCCCCTTCATCAACAGAAGCCTTATGGATAAAGAGGATCTTCTTGCGG
>CAZITC010000232.1:0-2880 GCA_964542085.1 uncultured Ruminococcus sp.
AACATCCGGACTAATTACAGAAAGCCTGTATCTGCCTGCCTTGCGTTGTCTGTGTGTGGCCTGTGGTCATGATCCAATTACAGACAGGCAGCATTTATTTCTTTTCCTTGCTGCCCTTTTTTACAGGTTGGATAAATTCATACAAACGTATACAGGCGTATACGATCGTATACAGTCGTATTCATTCGTAGAAAAACGGGCGTTCCCCTTTAATCGTTTCGGCATACAGGTAAATACGTTCGGTTTCATTCCTGATAAAGTACCCGCTTTAGTACCCTTAAAGTACCTGTTTTAAGTACCCTGTTATTGCTGCCTTGTGGGGTATCGTCGAGCGGTTCCCTTTCCTATGGTTATGGCTACCGCTTTTTCTTCTTTTTTTCGTCCCGGATTTTTTGAAATAACCGCATAATAATGCGTGTTTCTTATACCCCCTATCCGTATAAGCAGTATTTTTAAAACTACCCTGTTTTTTTATACTTTTTTGCTCCTGTATATACCTGTTAAGGCTCTCATACTGTGGCCTGTTTTCGTTCCTGCGTTGCGTTCTGCCTCTGTCTGATAGATTGACCATAAAAATATCACTGCCCCTTATTTGCCTTAAAAATGGCATATATCAATGTGAATGCTGTTAGCACACAAAAAGCAGGCTACCTTTTGCGATCTTTTAAAACTCTATCTGCGTGTCTTTATTTTCTATCTCTGGCTTTTGGTGTGGTGTGATACTTTTCTTCTGTTTCTTCATAGTAGTTAAACATCGGAAAATAATTAAAGTCACATGATACATTTCTTTTATAATTTCTGTTTTTTAATATTACTAGCCTCATTTCCTGCGGGTTTTTCTTTGATTCTGTTTCAAAGTTAAAATCACTACCTTTACCGGCCGTCTGAAACTCTAGCCCCATTAATACATCTGCACTATATTCAATGGCCCCGCTTTCCTTAAAATCTGACATGCTTACCTTGCCGTTATTAAGATTTCCTTTTTTGTATGATTCTCTGTTAAAACTTGAAATGCCTATAACAGGTATCTTTTCATCCCGTGACAGTCGTTTTAACTCTAGTACCGCTTTATCAGTGTTTTGCTTATCTGTTGCCCTTATATCTGCAGGGGCTAGTATCTGCACATAGTCAATTATTACAACGGGTTTATTCCCTGTAATTCTTATATGTTTTTCTACTGTTTCCTTGATTTCGTCAACGCCTATATTTCCTATTCCCTCACTAATGTAAATATGAGTTGCATACTGTTTGTAGTTGTTTAACGCAGTGAAATAGATTTCTTTCTCTGCCTGTCCGTAATGCTTATATCGTGATCCGTCTAGTATGCCTCTGGTAGTCTTTGCGTATCGGCTGTCAGTTTTCTCTTTCAGCGTCTCTAAGTAGGTTAAACGGCTTATACTCTTTGCCATTAACTCACTGCGGGCCATTTCTAGAGAAAATATAAGAACATCCTGCCCCGCTTGGGCTATTTGGTCTGCGATCTGCAGGCACATTGTTGTTTTACCTAGTGAAGAAACAGCACCGATAAAATAAAGGCCCTCATACAGTCCACCGTCTAGGATCGTGTCCATATTCTTGAAACCTGTAGAGATTGGCGGCGTTTCGGCTCTTTCTGAAATACCGTCTAAAAAGTCGTTAAGATGTGCTGCGGCACTTGTCTGCAGGTATTCGTTTTTCTCATGGTTTCTTATATCTGACAGGGCATTTATTAAAAACTGCCTGTTAGTAGTCAGGATTTCGTTAGCGTCCTTGCACTGTCCGTAAGGGTTAGAAACAAAGTAATTAACTCCTGCTTTTTCTAGTTCTTCCTTCAATTTTGCAGTGGCATTTTTGCCTGATTCATCGTTATCCAATGCGAGAACTAACGGGGTTTTAGGTTTCCATGTTTTCAGTTCATTCATTAACAGGCTTGTATTTGATATACTGCCTAGCCCGATTGCCTGCCCGCCTGCCTCAATAACTGACAGTGCGTCTATTTCACCCTCTACGATTAAAACAGGCTGTTTTTCTTCCTTTTCTGCGTTCTCAATGTTAAACAGGTGTGCAGGTCCTCTTTTCTGGTATCTGTTGTTATGATCTGCGTTTCTGTCTAGGTTTCTGATAATAAAACTCTCTTTACTGGTAGGAATGACTAGGCAGGTCCATTCTGTAGCATATTGCTGCCCGTTCGGATCGGCGGCGTATACATTCATTTTTTCTACACCTAAATGAAACCTGCGGGCTGTTGCCTCGCTTATCCCTCTTTCCTGCAGGTAGGTTGTTGCAAAGTGCAGGTCCTTTTCTGCTTTCTGAAATAGTTCTGTATAGTCTTTCTGCGTTTGCTGTGTGGCCTGTTGTTTGGCTGCACTCTGGTATTGTTTGCCCTGATTGCTGTCTAGTTTGATCCCATATTTTTTACAGGCAATTTCTAGGGCCTCATTAAAACCGCATTTATTATCCTGTTGTATCAGGTCTAACAGGTCGTAACTCTTATCACATGAAAAGCAGTGAACTAGATTATGCTGCCTGTCATAACTCATAGACGGGTGTACGTCGTCGTGATCCGGGTTAAGACAGTTAAAAGGTTTGTTAAGTGGCAGGCCTTTCTCCTGTAGGTAGTCTGTTAAGTGTGTTTTTACTTCCTGTATTGCTGCGTCTCTGTCCATGCTTTGCCCCTTTCTAAGAGACTGTTTATCTCTCTTACAGGAAATATTTTACTAATGCCGCCCGCCCTCAAAAAAAGGGCGGCATGGCTAATAGTACTAATAGTACTAATAGTACTGAAAAATGTTAGCCTTAAAAAAAGGCATAAATAAGCCTTAAAAAAAATTGAAGTGTAAAGTAACAGTACCCCCGTGTGTAAAGTACCAGTACCCCCGTGTGTAAAGTAACAGTACCCCC
>CAZITC010000233.1:0-2863 GCA_964542085.1 uncultured Ruminococcus sp.
GGGTAATACTTGGTGAAAATTATGTGCAGGAGTTTAAGGATAAATTTGACAATAACAGCACACTGCCATGGCATTTCATAGGTCACCTTCAAACAAATAAGGTGAAATATGTCGTGCCCCGCGCCTTGATGATTCATTCTGTGGACTCTTATCATCTTGCTGAAAAAATCAGCATTGAGTCAAAAAAGACCGGAAAAACCACAAATTGCCTTATAGAAATCAATTCCGGGGCAGAAGAAAGTAAATTTGGTTTGACATTTGAGGAAAGTCAATATATAATAAAAGAGATAGCTAAGCTTGAGAATATTTCGCTTAGGGGCCTGATGACTATCGCACCGCCGTGCAGTGACCCGGAGGAAAACAGAGTGTTTTTCAAAAAAATGAAGGCTTTGTTTGATGAGCTTAAGGAAGAAATTCCTTCGTTCGACACGCTTTCAATGGGAATGAGCGCGGATTATATTACAGCAGTTCAAGAGGGTGCAACAATTGTAAGGGTCGGAACGGCGATATTCGGCGAAAGAAATTATAACAAATGAAAGGAAGATAAAACATGGCAAACATTTTAAACAAAATTTCTGACATGATTTTCGGGCCGGAGGAATATGATGAGGACGATATTTTAGAAGAAGAGGAAGAAACCGTACAAGACAATAAATTTTCCGACCCCTTTAAAAAGGAAGAACCGAAAAAATACGACTTTGGGCGTGACAGCTATAAGAGGGACTATAAAAGGGAGGAAGAAGCAGCCCGCCCCTACGGCAAAAAAGGCAAGGTGGTAAACATAACCTCCACCACACAGTTTGAGGTAGTTGTTCTTCAGCCGGAGGCTTTTGAGGAGGCAAAGGATATTGCCGACAACTTAAAATCCAAAAAGCCCGTTATTGTAAATCTTGAAAAAATTGAAAAGGAACAGGCAAGAAGAATGGTGGATTTTGTTTCCGGGGCGGCCTATGCCTTGGGCGGCGATATTCAGAAAATATCCAACATGATATTCTTGGTAACACCCTACACAGTCGGCATTTTGGGTGACTTTAAGGACGAGCTTAAAAATAAGGGAATATTCCCGTGGAGCTATTAATATATGTTTTATGTATTTGATATTATCTTGGCCGTTTTGTACCGCGCATTGGAGCTTTATGAGCTTATTCTTTTGATAAGGTGCATTATGTCTTTTTTCGCCGCGGGAAGCTACAATTCATTTTACGGTTTTTTGGTTAAAATAACCGAGCCGGTGCTCCGTCCCATAAGAAATGTGATTAACCGAACGGCGCTTGGCGGTATTGCGGTGGATTTTTCGCCCATGTTTGCCATTATTTTGATTGGAGTGCTTGAGCGATGCCTCGTATTGATAAGCAGAATTTTTTAGCGCACGCCCGGTCGGAGGAGGAGAGGCTTATGTTGGCCAAGCTTTTGGACTGCATGCGCATTTCCGAAAAAACCGGCCGTGCCGGTTTTTCCGGTTTTTTGTCACCGGCGGATTTGGAGCTTGCCGGCCGCGTTTTTCCTGCTGAAGCGGAGCTTACATTATTCGGCGGCTATGCCGATGCGGAAAGGTGCGTTGCCGGATTCAAAGCGGTGGAAGGGGAGTTTCCCATTGCCGTTATCATGAGCGAAGGAAAATTGGATGGCTTAACTCATCGCGATTTTTTGGGCAGCCTGATGAGCCTTGGCATAACCCGTGATATTGTGGGAGATATTTGCATTGACGGGGATAAGGCCTACATTTTTCACCTGGCATCAATGTCAGATTATATTGCGGATAACCTTGCCGAGGTAAAAAGAACGCGCGTTAAAAATACCGTCTGCGGTATATTTGATGTAAACGTGGAACGAAAATATGAGGACTATAGAAAAAGCATTGCATCCTCACGGGTGGATGCCGTTATCGGCGCCGCCTTCAATATGTCCCGAACGGACGCGGCCGATGTGATTGCCCGCGACCTGGTAAGCGTTAATTACCGGGCGGTGGACTCGAAGGATAAAAAAATATGCTCCGGCGATGTTATATCGGTGCGGGGCAAGGGTAAGGTGAAAGTGCTTTTGTCCGGGGACGTTAGCAAAAAAGGCAGACTTTTTATTGATATAAAAAAATATATGTAAGGGAGCTGGTTTTAATGTACTCACCGCTTGAGCTTGAGCAGATTGAATTTGAAAAAAAGGCCTTCGGCGGCTACAATGTGGAGGATGTCGACAGAACATTTTCCGTGCTTAAAAGGGATTATGAGGAGCTTTACGTTGAAAACGCCGAGCTTAAAAAAAGACTTAAGGCCTTGGAGGGCAGAGTTACGGAAAGCGATGATATGAAGGAAACGCTTCACAATGTGCTTGTTGCCGCACAAAAGTGCAGCGACGAAAAGATTGCGGCCAGCGAAAAGGAGGCCGAGCTTTTGGTTAAAAACGCACAGCTACAGGCCGATGAAATTAAAAGGGATGCGGAAAAAGAGGTTGACGCTCTTATAAGAAAAAAAGAGGAGCTTAAAAGCGAGATTGACGTGTTCGTTACCAAAATGGGCGCACTGTTTGAGGCACAAATTAAGTATTTAAGCAAGTCAACGGAGGAAATGTAATGCAGTCGCTTATTTGGGTAGCGGTTACGGTGCTTGCGGTAGCCTTGGATTGGGTTACAAAAAGGGCGGTTTCCGGCTCCATGGCACTTTATGAGTCCTTCCCGGTAATAAAAAACGTGTTTAACATAACCTATGTGAAAAACACCGGCGCATCCTTCGGAATGTTAAGCGGTGCCCGGTGGTTTTTTGTTGCGTTGACCGTTTTTTTAATTGCCGCAATTATTTTTTACATAATAAAAAACAAGGTGACAAGTAAGCTTTTTATGCTTTCGGCCTCATTTGTAATCGGCGGCGGA
>CAZITC010000234.1:0-2846 GCA_964542085.1 uncultured Ruminococcus sp.
GCCCTCCTCACGCAGAGCGGCGTCCACCGCCTTTTCAATTATGCCGTCAAACTCGTCCGTTTCAACGGTTTTGTCAATTATCAGCTCCATTTTGCGGCTCCTTATCATATTTTATTCTTTTGTGGAAATAACTTTCCTCAATCGCGACGAACGCATCAATAATTTCACCAAGCTCCCTGAAGGATAAATTACATTCATCAAGCTGACCGTCCGTCATTTTTCCCCTAACGATTTTCGTTACCATTGCGCGGATTGCTTCCTCGGTTTTATCGTCCAACGACCGAACGGCCGCCTCGCACGAGTCGGCAAGCATAACAATGCCTGCTTCCTTCGACTCCGGCTTCGGTCCGGGATATCTGAACTGCGCTTCCGGCACATCTGGTGACATTTCCTTTGCCTTTTGATAGAATATTCCGGCAAGGGTTGTTCCGTGATGCTGGGCAATGATTTCCTTTATTTCCGGCGGAAGCCTGTATTGCCTTGCAATTTCCAGACCCACCGTTACATGGCCGCGCAAAATCTCGGCCGATTCCTCCGGCATAAGCGAATCGTGCGGATTATCGCCAAGCTGATTTTCGAAAAAATAGTTGGGGCGCTTAAGCTTGCCGATGTCATGATAATACGCTCCCACCCGGGCAAGCTGATTGTCAGCACCGATTTTCAAGCAGGCCGCCTCCGCCAAATTTCCAACCATAAGCGAATGGTGATAGGTGCCGGGCGCCTCAAACATAAGCCTTTTGAGCAAGGGCTTTTCCGGGTTTCCCAGCTCATTTAGCTTGAAGGGCGTTGAAATGTTGAAAATGTTTTCAAAAATCGGGGTTGTTCCTATTATAATCACAGAGCTTATAATTCCGCCGGCGGCACCGTATAGCGCATAGCTTGCCGCCTCGGTAATTCCCTTGCCGGCAAAAAGCGCCGCCATTGCAACCGATGCCGCACCGGCCAAGGCCATGAAAAGCAGCGCCCTTGCATAACCCGAAAGACCGGACACTCTTTTAAAAATCACCGCTCCGAAGAAGGAAAAAGCAACCATCGCGATAACGTACTCCTCCCCTCGGCCGGCCATAACGGCCGTGGCCGCAACCGTGAGCACATTCATAACTGTGCTAAGCTCAATTCCCGAGAAGGTGGCCGTAAGCACCGCTCCGACCGATATGGGCGCAAGATAAAACGCCGGGCCTGTTAAATCGGAGCAACAAGCGCCGATTAAAATTGAGCCGACGGAAAGCAGCGCCGTAAGCAAAAGCCGCGCCACTGTCATTTTCGCCTTGCTCCTTTTCATGCAATATGCCGCCGCGCTGTAAGCAAAGCCAAGCATCAGCGCCGTTGCCAGCGCATATTTTTTGCTTATGCTTCGCTCACCCTTTAAAAGACCCAAGTCGGTCAAAAGCTCAATCTGTGCATCGGTTATTACCTCTCCGCGACGCAGAATAATCTGGTGCTTTTTGTATACCGCAGGCTCTGTTTGCTTCATCGCCTTTTCGCGCTCCGAGGCGGTAAGCTCCTCGTCGAACAGCTCGTTCACCGAAATAAACTTATCCAAAATTTCCTTGGCGGTGACAAGCTTTCCACCGGAAAAACTTTCCCCGGCAAGAGCATAAGCCTCCTCCTTTGCCTTTTCCTTATCGCGAACACCCTTGTCCATTACCGCGTTGAAAATGCCGCTCACCTTACCGGAAAAGGACGCAAGCTCCTCCTTATCCTCGGTAAGCAAAAGCTTAATGCTTTCAGTACCCAGCGTAATCCCGGTATCCTCATTTGCATAGACGATTTTGTCCTCCAAATTCAAATTCATGGAGCGCACCTCGTTTACGGAGGCAAAAAGGCTTTGCATCTGCCCCTCCAGGTCGTCGGTCAGCTCGTAATTGATTTTATATTGCTCCTCCACCTGGGATGCCGCGGCCTCACGCCGCCTTTTTGTTGTTGCCGCATCCTCAATCTCCCTTGGGGCGTAAATATCCGCCTCACAAATATCGCCGACACTGTAATCATAGCTTTCCGGAACGGATACGCCGAGGATAATCACAAACGACAGAACAAAGGCCGCCGCGGCAATCATCCATTTTGCGAAAACAGAATTTAACCTTCTCATCTTTTCCTTTCCGCCGCTTTCACGGCCTTCTCTCTTTCGTATTTTTCATAGCTTTTTATTATTTTCTGAACAAGCGGATGCCTTACAACATCACGCTCCGACAATGTAACAAAGCTTATTCCCTCAATATTTTTAAGCACGCGCATGGCATCCTTTAAGCCGGAACACTTGCCGTCCGGCAAATCAATCTGCGTTATATCACCCGTAACGATAACCCGTGAGCCGAAGCCTATTCTTGTTAAAAACATTTTCATTTGCTCGGGCGTGGTGTTTTGCGCCTCGTCCAAAATTATGAACGCATCGTCCAGCGTTCTGCCGCGCATATAGGCAAGAGGCGCCACCTCAATTTGCCCGCGCTCAAAGTACTTTTGATAGCTTTCCGTGCCCATCATTTCATACATGGCATCGTAAAGCGGCCTTAAGTAAGGGTCAACCTTCATTTGAAGGTCGCCGGGAAGAAAGCCCAGCTTTTCACCGGCCTCCACTGCCGGTCGAGTGAGAATTATGCGTGTAACCTCCTTCTTTTTGAAGGCCTCCACCGCCATGGCAACCGCCAAAAAGGTTTTGCCGGTGCCTGCAGGGCCTATTCCGAAACAAATTGGGTTTTCCCTTATGCTTTTAATATATTCCTTTTGCCCCAGGGTTTTTGCTTTTATTGGCTTACCGGTGGAAGTTATGCACACAAAATCGCCCGAAAGCGCACTGACGGCACCTGCCGCCCCGTCACAGGCCATGGTAATGCAGTACCTTACCC
>CAZITC010000235.1:0-2806 GCA_964542085.1 uncultured Ruminococcus sp.
TGAAAAAACTGTTAATAGCTATTCTTTCCTTTGTGATGCTGGGATGCATTACAATGCAGGCACAGGAGGCTGAGGTTAAAGGAAAAAGCATAACCATTCATGCGGAGCTTGTAAATGAAGGCTACATAAACCGCGATATTGTGTTTGAGGTTTATAATGAAGTGGGCGATACACTTCTTGATAGCAAGGCCATTAATGTTAAAACGGCGGACACAAGCTTTAATTTAGAGCTTTCGGTGCCGGAGTACAGCTACGGTGACACGTTCACCGTTGTAACAAAGGGCGGAGCCGAGGCAGAATATAACTGGTCGCGTGGTGAGCGGTTTAATGTTCAACCCTATGTTTATACCGATGAGCAGGGAAATGCCGCTTATCAAAGCACCTTTTACATAAACCTTTATACGAAGGCACAGCAGAGAAAATACACCGTTTATTTTATGGATGAGCCGGTGGGCTATCCCTACTACCTGGTAGGCGATGAAATTTACATGGACGAAAGGCTGCTTTCCGATCTTCGCATAAACTACGTAAATGACGGAAATATGTACACACTTTATTCCGAATACGGAGAGCAAAATGTCAGCATGAACTTTTTCAATGACGATATTTATGCGCTGAAAAATTATGTTGGCTATAACCTTAAAAGTCCGGTTTTTGAGGTGAACGGAGTTGGATATCTTCCGATTGCGGACATTGCGCGTGTGTTTGCCTGCGGCTATGAGGTAACAGAAACGGCGGACGAGGTTAAAATAAGCATGACGGCCTCCGCTTACCGTAAAAATGCATATGAGGAATTTGTCAATTCCAATAATTATGAAAGCAAAACCGATTACCTTATTTGGATATCGAAAAAGGATTTTGAAGTAAGCCTTTTTATGGGTAAGAAGGGATTTTGGAAGCTTGTCGGCACATATCCATGTACAATAGGAACGGACAGAACGCCTACCATAGAGGGAGAATTTGAGTATATTGAGTTCCTTAACCGCTGGACCTATGCAGAATATTACTGCGGCCCGGTAATGCGCTTTTACAACGGCTATGCTCTGCACTCAACGCTTTGGCGCTATAACGGAAAGCCTTATGACGACCGCGTGGGCATGAAGCTTTCGCTCGGCTGTATAAGACTGCACCCGGAGGATATTACTTATCTTGCATCGGTAACACCGCTTAAAACAAAGATTGTAATCACACCGTGATTGAGTTAAAAAAATTCCGACTTTTTCGGAATTTTTTTCTTTTTTGCTTGACAAATGCGAAAATATCTGTTATACTCTGTAAAGTAGTTTAGCTTTACAGAGGTATAAGCATGGAAAAAAAGGTTGAAACAGCAATATTATTGGACCTTTACGGTGGGCTTTTAACCGAAAAGCAGGCCGAGGCGTTGGATTTGTATTATAACGAGGATCTTTCTCTTTCGGAAATTGCGGAAAATATTTCCGTTACACGCCAAGCTGTGCATGATACAATTGTAAAGGGCGAAAAAATTCTTGCGGAGGCCGAGGGAAAAACCCGCCTTGGGGAAAGAATAAGGCTTTTGGAGGAACGGCTTTCAAAAATAAACAAATTGGCAAGTGACGGCGGCGGAGCGGCCTTGGCTGAGATTAAGCGGCTGTCGGAAATCGGAGAATAATATGGCATTTGAAAGTTTGGGCGAAAAGCTTCAGGAAACTTTTAAAAAGTTAAAAGGCCGCGGCAAGGTTTCCGAAAAGGATATTAAGGAAGCTATGCGCGAAATAAAGATGGCCCTTTTGGAGGCGGACGTTAACTTTAAGGTTGTTAAAAGCTTTGAAGCATCCGTTCGTGAAAAGGCCATGGGCAGTGCCGTTATGGAAAGCCTTACACCCGGTCAGCAGATAATTAAGATAGTTCGCGATGAGCTTACTGCTCTTATGGGTGGGGCGGAGGAAAAGCTTTCCGTTTCGTCAAAGCCGCCCACGGTTATTATGATGGTGGGTCTGCAGGGCGCAGGTAAAACAACAACAACGGGAAAACTTGCAAAGCTTTTGAAAAAGCAAGGCAAAAGGCCGCTTCTTGTAGCGTGTGACGTTTACCGTCCTGCGGCTATAAAGCAGCTGGAGGTTGTGGCTACAAGTGTAGGTGCCGGCTTTTTCTCAAAGCCCGGTGTAAATGATCCGGTAAAAATCGCTTCGGAGGCGGTTTCGAAATGTGACCTTTCGCTCTATGATACTGTGATAATTGACACGGCAGGAAGGCTTCATATTGATGAAAAGCTTATGGGTGAGCTTTGTGATATAAAATCGGCGGTCAGCCCGGATGAAATCTTGCTGGTTGTGGATGCCATGACCGGTCAGGACGCGGTTAACGTTGCCGAAAGTTTTAATGCTCAGCTGGATATAACGGGTGTTATTTTGTCAAAGCTTGATTCGGATACAAGGGGCGGTGCGGCACTTTCGGTAAGGTCGGTTACCGGCAAGCCCATAAAGTTTGCGGCATCCGGCGAGAAAATGGATGATATTGAGCCGTTTTATCCCGACCGTATGGCGTCAAGAATACTCGGCATGGGCGATGTATTAACCCTTATTGATAAGGCTCAGGAGGCATTTGATCAGAAAAAGGCCGAGGAGCTTGAAAAGAAAATGCGTGAGGCAAGCTTTAACCTTAACGATTTTTTGGAGCAGATGGATCAAATGAAAAACATGGGCCCCGTTGAAAATCTTTTGGGTATGCTTCCCGGCATTAACAAAAAGGCATTGTCCGGCGTTTCGGTGGACGAAAAGCAAATGGGTCGGACGGCGGCAATTATAAAATCAATGACAACGGCAGAGCGTGAAAACCCATCCATAAT
>CAZITC010000236.1:0-2804 GCA_964542085.1 uncultured Ruminococcus sp.
GTACTGCCCTAAGTTTTTGGGACTTTCGGATATTGTGAAATATTCCCTGCCCGAATATGAGGATAAGGTTTTGATGGTCTTTTTGGACAATAAAAAATCCGCCGAAGAGGACGGGGCTTATCTTTCACTCTGTCAAAGGCTCGGCGTTTCCGAGGGCGAAATGAAGCGCGCGCTTAAAAAGGCACGTGAGGTTCAGGCACGCTTTAGAGGCTATTGTGAAAAGGGTCATACCTTTGATGAGGCAATGGATATTCTGGACGGTAAAGAGGAGCCGGAAATAAAAAAGTACAATATCAATATTGCGCTTATGGGCTATGTTTACAATATATATGATAATTTTGTAAGCATGAACACGGTGAAAAAGCTTAACGAAATGGGCGTCGGAGTTGTTACGTTTGATATGCTACCGGAAAAGCTTAACGCACCGGATAAGAAAGCTCTGAAGGAGCCTTATTGGGTGTTTGCGCGCAAGGTATACAACAGTGCAATGCACCTTTTGAACGAAGGCGGACTTGACGGAATAATTCACCTTACGGCTTTTTGCTGCGGCCCGGATTCCATTATCGGTAAGCTTATGGAGCTTGAAAGTGAGGAGCACGGAGTACCGTTTATGACCATGCGTGTAGATGAGCATACGGGTGACAACCATGTTCAAACAAGGCTGGAGGCATTTACCGACATGATTAAAATGAAGAAAAAGGAGGCGCTGTCATGAAGGTTTCCTTTCCTTATATGGGACAAACGCTGGCGTATAAAAAGTTTTTGGAGCTTTTGGGACATGAGGTTATTGAACCGCACCTTCCCACACAGCGTACATTTGATTTGGGCGTTTTGTACAGCCCGGAATTTGTTTGCTATCCCTTCAAGGTTATGATGGGAACTTATTTTGAGGTTTGCGAGCGTGGCGCCGAGGTTATCATTTCCTCCGGCGGAAGCGGCCCCTGTCGCGCCGGACTTTACGGTACTGTACACGAAAAGGTGTTAAGAAAGGCCGGCTATAACGTTGACGTTGTTATTTTTGATTCGCTTTTCAAAAATACCGGCTATTTCTTAAGGCAGGTAATGCGTGTTAAAAACAAAACACCTCTTTATAAGGTTATAAAATATGCTCTTTTTGCGTTTCGCATGATAAAATATTTGGATGCGATTGACAGAAAGATTAATATTGACCGCGCTTATGAGGTTGTTTCCGGCTCATGCGACAAGGCGCGCGAGGAAATCGGTGAGTCGTTTTATAACTGCCGCAACAAGAAGGAATTGAAAAAGGCTTACGAGGAAGCGGTTAAAAAGCTGGATGCGATTGAAAAGCGTCAGGTTAAGGAAGAGGATAAGGTGCGGATTGGCCTTGTGGGCGAAATTTATGTTGTCATGGAAAGGTCAACCAACAACCAAATTGAAAAGCGCTTAAATGCCCTAGGTTGCGAGGTTGCAAACCACCAAACAATAACCGAGTGGACGGAGCATAACATATTGCCCAGAAAAATCAATAAGTCGGACGGTTGGCGTATGTGGGACCTTGCGGAAAGATATAAGGTCTGCAACTGCGGCGGCCACGATATGGAAAACACGGGCAGAATAATGGACTATGCGGCCGAACATTTTGATGGTGTAATCCACCTTATGCCGTTCGGATGTCTGCCGGAGCTTGTAACGCGAAGCATGATTCCCAAGCTTTCGGACGATTTGAACATTCCTATTTTAACCATGTCGATTGACGAGCAAAACGGTGAAGCCAACACGCAAACAAGGCTGGAGGCGTTTGTCGATTTGTGCAAAAACAGAAAAAAGCTTGCCGGGTCGGATGTGCCGGCAAAAACCGATAATAAGGAAAAAGTCAGCCTTTAAGGAGTGAAATTATGGAAAAGTTATATATTGGAATAGACACGGGCTCGGTAAGTACAAACGTTGTTGCCGTTGACAAAAATGCGGATGTGCTTTTCGCCCGCTACATAAGAACGAAGGGTCAGCCGATTAATTCCGTTAAGGCCGGAATGGAGGAGCTTAAGGAAGAGCTTGCGGGCAAGGAATACGAAATTGCCGGTGTCGGCGTAACGGGAAGCGGCCGTCAGATGATTGGTCTTATGGTCGGTGCGGATGTTGTTAAAAATGAAATTACCGCTCACGCAACCGCAACCGTTCATTATCATCCGGAGGTGCGCACGATTTTTGAAATCGGCGGCCAGGATTCGAAGATTATTATTTTGAAGGACGGTATTGTAACCGACTTTTCAATGAACACCGTTTGCGCGGCGGGTACGGGCTCCTTCCTGGATCATCAGGCGGAGCGGCTCGGTGTGCCGATTAAGGAATTCGGAGACCTTGCATTAACCGCGGAAAATGAGGTTAGAATTGCCGGACGTTGCACAGTTTTTGCTGAGTCGGATATGATTGCAAAGCAGCAGTACGGATATTCTAAGGCCGACATAATAAAGGGGCTTTGCGATGCCTTGGTAAGAAACTACTTAAATAACCTGGGCCGCGGCAAGGTGCTGGAGCCTCCTTTTGTGTTCCAGGGCGGTGTTGCCGCAAACAAGGGCATTATAAAGGCGTTTGAGGAGCAAACGGGTCACGAGGTTATAATTCCCAAGTATTTCTCGGTTATGGGTGCAATCGGCATGGCGCTGATGGCAAAGCATCACACCGAGCAGACGGGCGAAACGGCATTCAAGGGCTTTGATTTTATTGACCTTGAATTTACGCCGAAAAGCTTTGAGTGTACGGGCTGCTCCAATTCATGCGAGGTTATAAAGGTTATTGTGGACGGAAAGACCGTTGCAATGTGGGGCGATAAGTGCGGCAAATGG
>CAZITC010000237.1:0-2795 GCA_964542085.1 uncultured Ruminococcus sp.
TTTTTTTTTAGATTTTTTCTCCGAAAAAATCTTTTTCAAAGTCCAAGGAAAAAAAAAAAAGGCCAAATACGTCAGAATTTTCTAAATTTTCCAGACAATTCGTAGGCGATGTCATCCTGACATCGCGTGGTTGATTTTTATCCCCCCCCTGCGGGGGGGATAAAAATCTTCCCATCGCGCCGCCGCCGCCTCCGCCGACCGGCCCGCACGCCACATCATGTGGCGGGCGGGCCTGGCGCAGTCATCCTGACTGCGCCTCGGCTCCGGCGGCGGCGGCGCAGAGACGACACGCCGGCATCCTGCCGGCCCGACACTACACGGGCCGGCATCCTGCCGGCCCGACAACCCCAAAAAAGAGAGAAGAGGTCGGGGGTCGAAGGCGCGCGCGCGAGCTCGGGGCGGCTCGCGCGCGCCTTCGACTCGGCCGGGGAGGGAGAGATGATCTACCCTCCACGATCGCGGCCCCGGACATCATCGCAGAGTCGCGAGGTTCGGCCGCCCGCGCCGCCCCGGGCGCGGGCAGAACCGAGCGACCCGTACATCATCGCATCCGCGAGCCAGAACACTCAGAACATTCAGAAGAATCAGAACAGTCAGAAGAGCCAGAACACTCAGAACATTCAGAACAGTCAGAAGAGCCAGAACATTCAGAAGAATCAGAAGAGCCAGAATAGTATGAAGGTTCAGAATAGTCTGACAATTCAGAAAGTTACAAACACTCAAAAGAATCAGAAAAGCAAGACTTCGCGTAGGGCCTCTCCTAGTCTTGATACGATAAGAAAGTGTGGTAGAATATGACTGTAAAATTAGTCGCCATCGAGGTTTCCTCTCGATGGCGACTGCAAAAAAAAAAAACCAAAGGATGATCCATATGTTCAATAGTAGCAGAGATGCGTCGAAATGGCAAGAAAAGAAGAGGCAGACGCGTACGATCGCAGCGAAAATCGCCGCCATCGGCGGGCGAGACGCGCGAAAGTGGAAGCTCCGCGCGCGGAAGATCGCCGGATGCGCCACGTCCATGGTCACCGAAGAGTGCGTCTCGTGCGGAATACGAAAAATCACACGTGTGAATCTATGCCGCGACCGCGCGTGCCCGATATGTGCATGGCGAAGGTCGCGCATTCAGGCGGCACGGCTCCGAGAAAAAATCAGAGAAAACATGAGCGGGACGCAGTACATCCTCGTCACGCTCACGGTGAGAAACGTCGAATGGAAGGATCTCTCGCGCGAAATCAGCCATCTGAACGCGGCGTGGAAGAAGCTCAGTCAGCGGAAGTGGTGGAGGGAATACGTGCGCGGCGCGTATCGAACGATCGAGATCACGAAGGGGAAGGATGGGAAGGCGCACCCGCACATCCACGCACTCGTCGCCGTCCGGCCAGTGTACTTCTATGCTGGATATGTGAAGTACACCACATGGATATATGAATGGCGCCGCGCACTCGGAGTCCGATACGATCCATCGCTCCGGGTGTCGAAGGTCCACGAAATACAGAAGGGAGTCGCGGAAGTGACGAAGTACGTATCGAAACCGGGAACATGGGACGGAGTCACTCAGAAGGATCTCGAGTATCTTCTCCGCGCCATCCACGGGCGAAAGCTCCAGACGAGCTCGGGATGCCTCACGCTCCATGATGACGACGACGCACCAGATGCCGACCTTCTCCACATCCCCGGCGCAGATGCCGAGGAAGAAAGGCACCTCTGCCCGTATTGTGGCCGATGCCTCGTTCGTGTAGAATATGAATGGAACGCGAAAGAGCGAAGATACGACGTACTCGCTATTGGAGGTGGAATACATGGCAGCACAAAAAACAATTCAGAAGATCTCCGCAAAATGTCTCCTCGATGGGGGGCTCGATCCGAACACGCAGAAGCAGATCACGCTCTCCACGTCGATCGGGACACTATCTACGTCTGCCACAGCTGATCAGGTCATGGCAGTCATCCAGGCACTCGGACCGTGCCTTCAGGCCACGCCATTACGGAACGAAATGGCGGAAACATACACGATCACGGAGGTAGCATAGCATGGCAGCAGATGTAGCGAGCCTCAGGTTCAAATTCCGCGATCAGTCAGACCGCGAGTTCGACCATTCATTCCGATACGCGAAGCCGAACACCACCGGGACGGACGCGAAGGCGCTGGCCGACGCGATGATCGCGAACGCCAGCGCCTTCAAGAAGGAGCCGAAAAGCGTGGTCTCAGCCGAGATAGTCGTCACCACCGCCACGCCGATCGAAATGGGGTAGACACGATGCACCCGCACCGAAGAATCGCGTCGCGAACGGCACTCTTCGGCACGAAGTTCTCATCCGAAGGGGACATCCTCCGCGAGTTTGAAGAGTGGGACGCCGAAGATGCAGAAGCGCTCGCCGATCTCGAGGATGAGAAGGCAGTCACCCGAAAAATTACGAGAAAAACATCATCAAAAACGTTAAAGTTCTAATCTTCCTGATACAGGGATGGAAACAGCCGCGCAAGCCGTCACAAAAGAGAGTCATCATTCATCATCGAATGATGACTCTTCTATATAATATGAATACTCTGAATAGTCTGACAATTCAAAATAAAGTAATCGGATTCCGTTCAAAAAATCCTCCTGATTTTTTGAACTCAAAAACGAATTGTCTGGAAAATTTAGAAAATTCTGACTGAAACATAACGAAAATTATTGGACATCGAAGAGGAAGAAGATTGTATCGATGTCCAATAATTTACTTTATGTTTCATTTGGCCTTTTTTTTTAGATTTTTTCTCCGAAAAAATCTTTTTCAAAGTCCAAGGAAAAAAA
>CAZITC010000238.1:0-2794 GCA_964542085.1 uncultured Ruminococcus sp.
TTTATTAGCCTCTGCCCCCTCAGCAATTTCCTCCTCCGATACATTTGCCGCATAAATAACCGGCTTTGCCGTAAGAAGCGACATATCAGAAACAAGTGCCGCCTCATCCTCGGTAAGCTCTGCCTGGCGTGCCGGCTTTCCACCCTCCAGACAAGATTTTATTTTATTAAGCACATCAATTTCCGCCTGGAATTTCTTATCACCCTTAAGCATTTTCGTTGCCTTATCAATGCGCTTGTCCACCGTTTCCATATCGGCAAAAATAAGCTCGTAATTAATTGTTTCAATATCGCGCATGGGGTCAACGTTACCGTCCACATGCACAACGTCCGGGTCCTCAAAGCACCTTACCACGTGAATTATTGCATCCACCTCACGAATATGTGAAAGAAACTTGTTTCCCAAACCCTCACCCTTGGAGGCGCCCTTTACAAGGCCGGCAATATCCACAAACTCCACAACGGCCGGCGTATATTTTTCGGGGTTATACATTTCAGCCAGCACATCCATTCGGTAATCCGGCACCGCCACTACACCAACGTTCGGCTCGATTGTACAAAAGGGATAGTTTGCCGACTCTGCACCGGCCTTTGTAATTGCGTTAAAAAGTGTGCTTTTTCCCACGTTGGGAAGCCCCACTATACCCATTTTCATCTTTTACTGCATCTCCTTAATTATTTATTAAAATTCATTAAAACTTCCTTGTTTGTTCCGTAGAAAATGTCGGACTGTCCGCTCATCATTTTGCAAAACTCCTCAAACTGCTCCCAGCGCTCGGGATAAATGTCAAACTCATAGGAATGACCCCATATGTAAAATACCTTCGGTGAATCTGCCTCAAGAGCCAAAAATTCCCGTCCCTTATCAAAAAGCATATCCCACTCGCCGCTGTGATACAGAGTGCCCTTATATTGGTATAAATCACTGTACGGCTCAAAACTTTTTGTAGTTGCAATGGTGCGCGCATATTTTATAACCGTGTTGTTTTTAATGATGGAGGCAACGCGGTCATCGCAGTTTACACCACCACAGGGGTAAGCCATTCCCTCCACCTCATAGCCGGCAAGGGAGGATAAATTAATCCTGTCCTGCTCAATCTGACGCAATACCTCACCGTCATCCTCGATTTGCACCAAATTGGGATGAGTAAGCGTATGTACAGCAACCTCATGCCCGTCATAAATGTGTTTAAGGTCCTCCGGCTTGATTTTCGTGTGGTTAATCTTTTTTCCGTCACACATAAGCTCACCCGGCTTTCCCAAAAGCTCGGAATTAATGTTAAAGGTTGCCTTTAGGTTGTATTTATTGAAAATTTCAATAAGCCTTATATCCTGTGTTACACCGTCATCATAGCTGAAGGTGATTGCCTTGTTATATCCCTTATACATAAAAACACTCCTTAATGTATCTGTTAAGTTCATTATATTATATCATAATTTTACTTTACGGGCAAGAGTTTCAAGTATTTTTTTTACTTTTACGGCAATTTGCTTAAAATAGGCAGAATTTTGCTTGCATTTTTTATTTTTTGTGATATAATGTAAAAGATTGATTTTAAGGCGGCCTCTTGCCGCATAAACCAATAATTAAAAGAAAGGAATTTTATACCAATGAACAACACCAAACAAAAAGGGTCTTGGCGCACAAACAAATGGATTCGTGCCGCAATACCCGCACTGCTTTTACACTGCAGTATCGGAACGGTTTACTGCTGGTCAATTTTCAGTCAGGAAATTGCCGATTACATAGGCTTTTCCAAAGGCGCAACCGAATGGGCCTTCAGCTTTGCCATTTTCTTTCTCGGCATGTCGGCCGCATTTTTGGGCAATGTGGTTGAGAAGGACATTCACAAGTCATCACTGATTGCGGCAATTTGTTTTGCCCTCGGCATGGCCGGCACAGGCGCATTTATTTATTACGGCGGGCTACACAACGGAAGTCCCATTGCACTTATCGGCATTTACATTTGCTACGGTCTTATCATGGGCATCGGCCTCGGCACGGGTTATCTTTCCCCGGTTAAAACCCTAATGCTTTGGTTTGAGGATAAAAAAGGTCTTGCAACCGGTCTTGCCGTTGCCGGTTTCGGCGCCGCAAAGGCAATTGCCAGCCCCATTATGCAGGCAATGCTTGACGGCTTGGGCGAAGGCGGAATTTACAAAATGTTTTTGATTTTGGCCTGTGCTTATTTTGTAATGATGTTTATCGGCCACCTTCTTTTGAAAAAGCCGGACAGCTGGCACGAGCCGACTGATGCTTCGGAGAAAAAGAGTATTATTTCCGTGTTGAAAACAAGACCTATTACAAATTACATCGGCATTTGGCTTATGTTCTACATCAACATAACTTGTGGTCTTGCACTGCTTTCACAGGAAAAAATGATTGTAAAATGTATCGGCCTCGCCGGCTATGTGGGTATTATTTCCACAATAAGCGCAATTTTCAATGCCGGCGGCCGCCTTGGCTTTTCCGCTTGGGCTGACCACATGAAGGACAGAAACACAATCTACAAAATAATTTTTGTTCTTTCCATTGCCGTTACCGCTGTTGTAATTGCAACCGGCGGCATTGCAAACGGCCTTAACAACCCCGTTTTGATTGCTCTGGTGCTTATCTTGATAATGGCTGTAAATGCCGGCTACGGCGGGGGCTTTTCAAACGTTCCCACACTTTTATCCGACCATTACGGAATGAGCAACATAAGCGCAATCCACGGCATCACACTGTCGGCTTGGGGCTTTGCCGGACTTACCGGAAACCAGCTTGCAACCTGGATTGTCAATCACTTCGGCGA
>CAZITC010000239.1:0-2752 GCA_964542085.1 uncultured Ruminococcus sp.
GTCCGATGCAACCATTCTCATGCCGTATCTTATGGCGTCCATGTTTTCCTTTTTAACCTCAGCCCTTCCGGACTCCTGAATTTTTGTTGTTTTTATAACCTCTTCAGTATCATACGAATAAATTCCCTTTATAATATGAGGTGTATATCTAATGCCACCGTTGGCAATCTGTGCTGTGTAGGCCGCAAGCTGTATCGGTGTAAAGCGGTTGTCGTCCTGGCCGATTGCGGCCTGAAGGGTGTAACCGTCATACCAGGGCTCGCCGCGCTTCTCTTTCACCGAAGGACTTGCAACAGTTCCCTTTGCCTCCTCGTCCTTAAGTTCAATACCGCTGTATTCGCCAAGTCCGAATTGGCGCGCATATTTTGCTATTTCGTCAATTCCCATTTCATAGCCTACTGTATAGAAAAAGTAATTGCACGAGTCCTTTATTGCGCCGGATACATTAACATCGCCGTGGTCGTGCAAGCATTTAAACCTGCTTTTTCCCAGCTCATAAATCACCTTATCATGAATCACAGTTGTAGGCGTTATCACATCATTTTCAAGCGCCGCAATTCCCACAAGCATTTTGAATGTTGAGCCCGGCTCGTAAACACCGGAAAGTGCTCTGTTGAAAAGCGGGTTTGTTTTATCACTTTGAAGCTTTGTATACTCCTTGTTATATTTTGTTACATCGTAATCCGGATAGGAGGCAATGCAAATCAGCTCACCTGTATTGACATCAATTGCCACAGCCGCGGCACCGGCCACATCCTGCCCGTGCTTTGTTTCCCCGCTTTTCGCGTAAATATCCGCCACGGTTTCCCTTATTGCCTTTTCCGCCGCAAGCTGAACGTCAATGTCAATCGTTAAAACGGCCGAATTTCCGCTTTCCGCCTGTTCAACGGTTGAAAATGCAACATAATGTCCATCCTTATCCTGCTCCACAACTGCCTTTCCGGCGTTTCCGCGAAGCTCTGCCTCAAGGTATTTTTCCAGTCCCTCCTTGCCGATTACATCATTTGCACTGTAGCCCATATTTTTGTATATGGCATATTCATCTTCACTTATTGCACCCGTTCTTCCCAAAATGTGAACGGCCATTGTGCCGTAGGGATATTCCCTCATCGGCTTTGAAAGTATGTTAATCCCCCTGTATTCATCATAATGCTCCTTAACGGAAACAACGGTGTTTTGCGAAACATCGTCCGCCAGGGTATATGATATGCTTGTGCCAAAGCCCCTTATAAGCATTGTATAGCGCACACCCACAAGCATTCTTATTTCTTCCCTGGTATATTCATCGGAAATGTTAAATTCACCCTTGTAGTATGAAATACATTCCTCTGCCGAAAACTGCTCCGGGATTTTAAACTGTTTTTTCCAGTTAACGGCACTCTCTTCATCCTCGAAGGTGAAAACGTAAGGCTCTGCCGAGGTTATCGGAAGCTCCTCCGACGCGGCTGTATCGCCGTTTTGAGAAAGCACCCTTCCCACTTTTACGATAATTTCATTTATTTCATCGTCCTTCATGCCGGAAATACGTTGAAATTCAATTGTAAAACCCATTCTGTTTGCAACAATAAGTCTTCCGTACCTGTCATATAATTCACCACGAGGAGCTTGCTGCACAACAGTGCGTTGAGTTCGCGACAAACTTTTTTTATAATTTTCTTCGCCGTGCACTATTTGCAATGATGCAAGCTTTGCAATGCACATTGCCGCAAAAACGCAAGTCATGACTATAATAAATATGTATCTCCCGTTTTTCTTCACGGACGGCGCACCTCCTGCTTCTTAGAGTGAATTTTTCTTGCAATTCCATAAACAGGAATGGCAAAAACAGCGGTGTAGACGCTTTTTGTAATGCAGTGGCCGGCCATTTTCCATGCAATGTCACATTCGGAAAATCCGTTTAGATTTATAATGTACATAATGCCCTCAAACAAAAGCGATGATACCATTACATACAGAAAAACCGTAAAACCACTTTCACTGTAAATAAACCTGTTAAGCCAAAAGAACAGGCACGAAAAGGTTACCAATAAAAGCGCATTGACCCCGTACACAGTTCCGAACATAAGGTCAATCACCGACCCAAATATAAATGCATAAAAAACAACCTCACTGTCCTTAAAATAAAGGGCATAAATAAATATCAAAACAAACAGCATATTAGGCCAAGCCCCGGCTACGCTGATTTTTCGGATAATCGGACTGCTTTGAAGAACAAGTACCGCAAACAGTATTAAAAAATGTATTATGTACGCAAACCGTCCCTTCACAGCCAAACCTCCTTTTAATCCTGTGCTTCGTAATTTACCGGATATGTTCCGCGGATGACCATTACCTCTTTAGGTGTTTTAACGTTTCCTGTAGGCTCAATTACCGCCGTTTTGGAAATTTCCCCGTCACTTATTTCTTTTATTCTTCCAATGGTAAGACCGGGCGGATAAATATCGCCGCTTCCGGACGTAACAATGTAATCGCCGGGTGTTATGTTTGTTTCCTTGCCGATTGACGTCATTTTACACAAGCCGTCCAGCGCCGAGTCACCTTCAATTATTCCTGTGTCACCGGTTCTTGTAACCTCAGCCCCACAAGCAGTTCCGGGCGCTGTTATGGTAACCACCTTTGCCCAGGTGCTCCCGATGTTTTTTATACTGCCGATAACGCCGCCGGAGTCCATAACAACAGCGTCAAGGCTAAGTCCGTCATCGGTTCCCCTGTCAATTATAAAATAAGAATACCAGCCCGAGGGGTCAATGGC
>CAZITC010000240.1:0-2710 GCA_964542085.1 uncultured Ruminococcus sp.
TTTTCCTTCATGAAGGAAATAACCTCCGCATCATCGTCCGGAGTAGCGGTTTTATAAAATTCGATAAGCTTTGTCAAGGAGAAAACCAGGTTTTCGGGCCAGCAACCCGTTCTTTTCTTAAACTCCAATATCGAAGGAAGCACCCTAACCTTAAACTTGCTTACGGAATTCAGCGAAATGGATGCGCAAAGGTGCCTGATGTAGGGATTGTTAAACCTTTCAAGCACATCGTCGGCGTAAGCCACAAGCTCCTCATGCCCCAAATCCAGCGTGGGTATTATTTCTTCATAAACACATTTTCGGCAAAATTCATGCATTTCCTCATTTTCCATGCAATCCCTAACCGTTTCTATGCCCTTCAGCAAGGCATAAGGTATCATGGAGGTGTGCGCGCCGTTTAATATGCGCACCTTTCTTGTTCGGTAGCGCTCCAAATTATCGGTAACAATAATGTTAAGGCCTGCCTTATCCAAAGGAATAACATTTAATATTTCCTTCGGGCCTTCAATTACCCAAAGGTGGAAAAGCTCGCTTGTGTCCACCATGTTGTCCTCATAGCCCAAGTCAATCTTCTCGCCGCGCGGATAGCCGGTAACAATTCTGTCCACCAAAGTGTTGCAGAAGGTGTTTTCACGCTCCACCCAAGTTAAAAATTCTTCTTCAAGCTCCCACTCCTCGGCATAGCGAAGAATGATTTTTTTCAAATTGTCTCCGTTTTTGTCAATAAGCTCACACGGAAGAAAAACAAAGCCCGGGAGTTTAAGCCTAAAGCGCTTGTATAAAAGCGCCGTAACCTTTGCCGGAAAAGACTTCGGCGGTGCATCCGAAAGCTTATCCCCCTCCCTATACTCAATACCGGCCTCGGTCGTGTTAGAAATTATCACCTTAAAATCCGGGTTTTGAGCCAAGTCAAGGTAAGCCTCGTAATCCTCATACGGTCTTACGGTGCGCTCGATTACATTAATTATTTTTTTATCAACCGTTGGCACGCCGTTTTTTAATCCGCGCATTACGTGGGTGTAAACACAGCCTTGCTTTTCCAGTTCGGCGCACATTCCCTTTTCAATCGGCTGAACAACAACGACATTTCCGTTAAAGTCTGTTTTTTCGTTAAGAATTTGTAAAATCCAATCCGCAAAGCCGCGTAAAAATCCGCCCTCTCCGAACTGAATTACCCTTTCCGGGCGTGATACCTTTACTAATTCGCTCATACTGTCACCCCTCAAAATCATAATTGGGTAAGGTCATAGGAGCCGAGATATTCCTTAGTATTCAACACCATTTCCTTAAACAGCTTCTTTGCATCCGAGTATGTGCATGTTACAAGCGGATCGGCCGCAAATGCCGCAAAAATTGCCGCAACATCCCTTTTTGCAATCGCATCGGAAACGGCCTCCTGCTCGCCGCAAACGCGTGATACCATGGGATAAATGCTTTTAGGCACACTTCCGGCCATGACCGGCCTTACAGTGCCGGAGCGAAATACAGCGTTTGTTTCCACAACCGCACCCATGGGAAGATTGGGAATTTGTCCGATGTTGGGCATATTAACATTTGTTATCAAATCGCCAAGCCCCAAAAGAGCCCTCATCTGGTTAACGCCCTCCTCGCCGGTGTTGTTGATTTTAACCGCTTCCTCACCGGAGCGAAGTCTTTCACTTTTTGCAAGCCTGTTTTTCAAATCGTTTTTACGCCACGAAACCGGTGTAAGATCAAAGCCCCAGGAATGAACTGTATCCGGGTCGGCCAAATACCACTTGCCTTCGCAGAACTCGGCCAAGTGCCTGTCACCTGCCGCGGCAATGTAGCCGTAGCGCTTAAACAAATCCAGCTTCACCATATCGGCGCATACAAAGCAGTTGTTCATCCAGTTTTTATCAATATTTTCGCCCTTAAATTCCTTGTGCCGCGCCGCATATTCCCTGTATACCGGGAAAAGGTCAATATTTTTGTAGCGTGCTTCGGTTATCCATGTAAAATGGTTTACGGAAACGGGATTTACCTTTATATCATCCCTTGTTACCTTTTCGACTCCAAGCACCTTTTTTACCGCATCGGCCAAAACGCCCTGTGTTCCAAATACCTCATGACAGCATCCAAAGGCCTTAATTTCCGGGAAAACACGGTACAGTGTTTTAACCAAAAGCGTCATCGGATTGGTGTAGCTTATAACCCATGCATCCGGGCAAAAGCTTTTAATATCTTCGGCAATTTCCTCGTACATGGGAATGGCGCGCATTGCCCTTACAATTCCGCCGGGGCCCGAAGTATCACCAACCGACTGATAAATCCCGTACTTCTCCGGAGTGTGAACATCAGACTCCATTTCATCAAAGGTGCCGGGAAGTATTGAAATAATTACAAAATCCGCACCGGTAAGCGCTTCCTTCGCGGTTTCGACCGCCTTATAATTCCACTTTGATTTTGCACCCTCGGCACCGTTAAACTTGTTTCCTATTATTTCATTGTGCTTTGCCGCCTCAAAATCAATATCGTAAAGATAAACCTCTCCCGATATATCGCTTGCGGAAGCGAGGTCGCTCATCAAGCCCCATGCCCAACCGCGAGAGCCGCCGCCGATATATGCAATTTTTAACTCCTCAACCACATTATTAATATATTTCATAATTCATCCTCCTTTTTTTTCAGTATAAATCAAATTAATCAAGCTTTCTATAAAATAATTGACTTATTTTCCAAAAAACACTAA
>CAZITC010000241.1:0-2692 GCA_964542085.1 uncultured Ruminococcus sp.
CATAAACGCTTGGCATAAAGCCAAGCACAGTCAGTACATAAGTTTTGTAAAAAAGACTTATAAGTTCTTGCCCCAAAACACAAGCTGTAACCGCCGGCCATAAGCGGTGCCTTTTTTTTCTTTCCTTGTGGTAAAATAAAACGCCGTAGGACAGTCCGTAAACAAACTCAATCAACGTAAACTGCCAAATATATGCTCCCACCGGATTAACAAAATGCGAAACAACATCTGCCGCCGCGCCTACAAATCCACCCCAAAAGGGGCCGAACAGCGCGCCGGAAACATACACCGAAATAAAGCTTAAAGAAAACTTTATCGAATTGCCTATTCTCAAATATCCGGACACATAGGAAAGCACAACGGTTATGGCAACAAGCATTGCCAGCGTGCACATTTGCTTTACTGTAAGCCTCTTCATAATTCAACATACCTCCAAAATTCCACTTACATAAAGCATATGTACAGCGGGATGCGACCCTTCCACCGCAACAGGCTATCCGTTTTCGTCCGCAAGGCAACTCCCCGTCCCAGCGGCACTTAACGCAGAATGGTCTACTCTGATAAATTTTTCTATTTATTATACGATGTGTAAAAAGCGCTCCGGGCGGCTTTTGCCGCCAAAGGCGTGCTACACGGCACGTCCTTTCCGTCTGTATTATACCACAAACAATTAAAAAGCGCAAGGGTTAATTAAGCGTTATCTCAAATACCGCTCCAATTTCGCCGACAAATGCAATATATCCTCCCTCAGGAAGGGTAAAGCCGCCCTCTGAAAGCAATGACGAAAACAAAAATTCGCCTTTCGAGGAATAAATCGCCATCATACCTTCTTTATTGGGCAGTGAAAAGATGCTTTTTCCTACAGCATTTCCCACACGAAACCAACGGACATATCCTTCCTCGCCTACGGTTGCGTAAGATTTTTCTCCGTTATAAATATCGCTTATACTTGTGCTGTCCACAAACGTCCATCCCTGGGCAGTTAAATATTCCTTTCCGGCCTTTTCGAAAAAGGTAACATCGGTCAAATCTCGGCCGAAGCTTCCCGGAAGCGATAAATCCGCTGTTGCCGCATTATCTCCGTTAAGCTTCATATAGCCTAAATGTGCATAATAGCCTTCAGCGAAGTAAACGTTGGAAAGCGGAATTGACTGGGTGTAAAGCTGGGAATTATATGCCTCATCGCATATAAAAAACGATTTTCCGTTTCTTTTTTGCCAGCTTTCCGAAAGCACATTTGCCTCACTGACTTCCTTTTTTTGCGCAAAATAAATGTCAACAATAAGCCTATCCTCGTTGTTAAGGTAAGAGGTGCCGGCTTTTTTTATATAATCCCCTTCAAAATAAAGCACTTCTCCCCTATACATAAATTTGCTGTCGCCAATGTATTCGTACTTTGTTTTTTCGCCGGTATAAAGGTTTTCCAGCACACCGTATTCCCCTGAAATGTAAAATCTGAACTGACCGGCCGTGGAAACGTAAAAGCCGGCATATTTTTCACATTCCGATACGTCGGCGCCTTCCTTTTTTTCAGGAAGCGGATAATCATACCACTCCACAGAGCAAACACCTTCATTTTTAAGATACTCGGTAACAAGCTTTATTGCCTGTACGCGGCACTGCGTGCTTGAGCCACCCTCAGCGGTAATTGCCGCGGCTAGGCCAAGTTCCGGTAAAATCAAAAGTGATGCGCTGTTGCTTAACGTATCGCCGTCCTTGAAAACAGCTTTTATACCGTATTTATCAAAGGGGTAGGCCGAAACGTCATCAAAACCAAGGCCGAAATTCATATCACCGCAGTTTGGTCCCGACTCACCGAGCATACTTTCAAGTGATGCATCAGGCACTATTTTCCCGTTTGCAAGAGCAGTGCCGAAAAGGCACAGCTCATCCGCCGTCGAAAAAACTCCGCCGGAAGCAAGCGCGCTTATCGTATCCTTACAGTTCCCTGAATATTCCTTTGAAGTAAGTGTTTTATCCAAGGAAAGGGGCTCTGTTATATATTCCCTCAAGAGCGCGGAATAATCCTTGCCCGTTACACGCTCCAAAATAAGCTCCAAAAGACTGTAGCCGTCATTGCAGTAGTTTTGCATTTCACCGGGAGCGTACTTTAATTTTTGCACGGACAAAAGTGATAATATATTATCATGAATATATGAGCTGTAGCTCCCTATAAGCATGGAGTTTTTAAGTATTGAGCCGTAAATTCCAGAGGAATGGTCTAAAAGCATTCTAACCGTTATATCCTTATAGCGCTCATCAGCCATTTTAAATTCCGGGAGCAGGCTTACCGCACAGTCGTCCAGGGCAAAAAGCCCGTCCGATGCAAGCCTTAACACAAGCGCCGCGGTAAAGCTTTTGCTCACGGAGCCGACCGGACGCGACACAGCTTCGCCGTAGGAAAAAAGCTTTTCCCCATTCTTATACAGCGCCGCTCCCGTAAAAGCGGATAAGCCGTCCGCCTCCAAAGCAAACGATCCTGTCGGCACCGATACAATTAATAAAAGGCATAAAAGAGCCGATAATATTTTTTTCAAAATAAGCACCTCACAGCAACGGATTATTTAAGTAAAACCATGTCACAGCCATTGACTGAGTCATTTGCTCCGTGATAAATTGCGATACGGCAGTTGCTCCGATTAATGTGACAGCACACGCAAAAACAGTGAGCAAAATATAGGCATTAATAAGA
>CAZITC010000242.1:0-2650 GCA_964542085.1 uncultured Ruminococcus sp.
GTTGTTGAAACAGCTGATGCTGAAATCAAGGCAGCAGGCGTTGAGCTTCATTATGAGGTTGGTACAATGATCGAAATCCCGAGAGCGGCTCTTACCGCTGACGAGATTGCAAAGGAAGCTGAGTTCTTCTGCTTCGGTACAAACGACCTTACTCAGATGACCTACGGCTTCTCCAGAGATGACGCAGGCAAGTTCCTTGACGCTTACTATGATGCGAAGATTTTTGAAAACGATCCCTTCGCAAAGCTTGACCAGGTTGGTGTAGGTAAGCTTATGGAAATGTCCATTAAGCTTGGTAAGGCTGAAAGACCTGAGCTTCACGTTGGTATCTGCGGTGAGCACGGCGGAGATCCCTCGTCCGTTGAGTTCTGCCACAAGATCGGTCTTGACTATGTATCCTGCTCTCCCTTCAGAGTGCCGATTGCAAGACTTGCGGCTGCACAGGCTAACATTAAGAATCCCAGAAACTAAGTCAATTGAAAAGACGGAGTGCTTCACTCCGTCTTTTTTGTGAATATTGCCGGACTTTTAAGGCGCAGCAGGCATAAGTTAATTTAAAAAAATGACCTTAACCGATTGACAATGTACTCTAAATATGGTATAATATAGAATATTATGTTTGCCGGGCAAGATTAACGGCAAGCTTTAAGAAAGGATGAATTTTAATGAAAAAGAAAGTATTGGCAATTACTCTCGCGGCTCTTATGGCTGTAAGCGTTTTTGCAGGCTGCACAAAAAAGGATGTTGAACAAGAGGATAAAACATACGTTATATACTCCGATAACTCATTTGCTCCCTTCGAATTTTTGGATACGGAAACAAATGAATACATCGGCGTTGATATGGACATACTCAAGGCAATAGCTGAGGACCAGGGCTTTGTTTATGAAATGCACAACGAGGGATTTGACGCATCTATGGGTGCTGTTCAGTCCGGCCAGGCAGATGCAATGATTGCAGGTATGACAATTACCGATGCAAGAAAAGAAACCTTCGATTTTTCCGAGGGCTATTTTGAGGACGGCCAGATTCTTGTTGTTGCCGCTGACTCTGAAATTAAAACAGTTGAGGACCTTAAGGGCTTAAAGGTTGCCGCTAAAACAAGCACAATGAGTGCAGAGCTTACCGAAAAGTATGCTGAAGAAATCGGCTTTGAGGTTTCTTATTATGAGGATTCTCCCACAATGTACACAGCTGTTCTTAACGGAACCAATGTTGCTTGCTTTGAGGACCGTTCCGTTATCGAATGGGCAATCAAAGCTGAGGGTCTTGCATTAAAGACCGTTGGCGAAATCGAAAACCCCGCTTACTACGGCTTCGCTGTACAGAAGGGCACAAACGCAGGCCTTGTTGCACTTTTCAACGCAGGTCTTGCTAACATTAAGGCAAACGGCAAGTATGACGAAATTCTTGCAACTTACGGCTACAGCACAGCATCCTCTGAAGCAGACGTTGAGGCAGAGGCAGACGTTGAGGCTGAAGCTGATGTAGATGCTGAAGTTGAGTAAAACCGACGTAATTTTATTTAATGCTTATTCTTTTTTCAGCATAGCATTAGCGCTATGCTGAAAAAATTTATATTGGTGGTTTTGGTTTATGGATTTTACAAGAGTGTTGAATGAAGCAATGCCCCTTTTGCTGGAGGGCTTGAAGATGACGGTTGTCATCTCCGTGCTTTCACTTGTTATAGGTGTGGTGCTGGGCTTGGTATCCTGTCTTTTGAGCATTTCAAAAAGCAAGGTGTTGCGCTTCATATCTGGAGTTTATATATGGATAATCCGCGGTACGCCCATGCTTGTTCAGGCATTTATTGTTTACTTCGGTATGCCGCAGCTTATACAAAAGATTGTTGAACCTTCCTTTAGGTTGGATGCGTTCACTGCCGGCGTAATTACACTAAGCCTTAACGCGGGTGCTTACCTTTCGGAAATATTCCGCGGCGGTATTCAGGCGGTAAATAAGGGTCAAAAGGAAGCGGCAAGAAGCCTTGGCATGAGTGAGGCAAGAACACTTTTCAAAATTGTTCTTCCGCAGGCTTTTAAGGTGGCACTGCCTTCAATGGTAAACCAGTTTATAATTACAATTAAGGATACTTCGATATTGTCCACCATCGGTCTTGCCGATATTGTAAACAAGGCAAAAATCTATGTTGGAAAATCGTATCAGTTTTTTGCAACATACATTTTCGTTGCGGTTTACTATTTGATTGTAATTTCCATACTTATGGTTGTGTCCAAATATCTTGAGAAGAGAGTTAATTATGAACGAAAAGGTAATAGTTGAAAATCTGCATAAGCATTTCGGCGACCTTAAGGTTTTAAACGGCGTTGATATGACTGTTTATGAGGGCGAGGTTGTTTGCATAATCGGGCCGTCCGGCTCCGGAAAATCCACCTTTTTAAGATGTATAAACAGGCTTGAAACATCAACTGACGGAAAAATCACGGTGGACGGCAATGTTATAACCGATAAAAAGCTTAATATTAATAAGGCGCGCGAAAATATCGGCATGGTGTTTCAAAACTTCAACCTTTTTTCCCACCTTACCGTTAAGAAAAATATAATGCTTGCTCCGGTTGACCTTGGCAAAATGAGTAAGGCTGTGGCTGAGAAAAAGGCGTATGAGCTTTTGGCAAGAGTGGGTCTTTTC
>CAZITC010000243.1:0-2639 GCA_964542085.1 uncultured Ruminococcus sp.
TCATGAGCGTGATGCCTATGCCGATGCCATGAAAATCTTAAAAAGCCACACTCCGAAAAAAGCGGTTATGCATTGCTTTTCCGGCAACAAGGAAACCCTTCGCGAGGTGCTTGAGTTAGGCTTTTATATCGGCGTCGGAGGAACGCTTACCTTTAAAAATAATAAAAAGACGGTGGAAATGCTTCCCTTTGTTCCGCTGGATAAGCTACTTTTTGAAACCGATGCACCCTACCTTTCGCCGGAGCCATTAAGGGGCAAAAGAAACAGCTCGGAAAACATACGTTATGTTGCACAGCGTGCGGCCGATATTCTCGGCAAACCCGCCGACTATCTGTTGGAGCTTACGGAAAACAACGCAAAGGGATTTTACAACCTATTCACATAACGGGCACCCGCGGCATATTATGGACTGTAGAAAAATATGTCGGAGGGAGAAATAACAGTGAATGAAAAAAATGTTGCCGGGTTTAGTGCCGGCGAAAGCAGAATACCCTTTTGTCCGTTTATGTGCTCGGCGTGCCAATGCCCGTTTATGATGAGCAGTGCATATAATTCGTGCGCCGGAGCCCCGTTTTATTCGGGTATGTGGAGCGGATTTATGCCTCAAAGCGGCATACACGTGCCGTTTCCGGAGGATCAAGCGGACCCTGAACGTTAAGTCAGGGTCCTTTTTTGTATATTTTGCATTTTAAGGTATGTATAATTAGTTTTTTTTATGCAATAATTTTCATTGACGAAGCGGTCGTAATATGTTATAATCTATTACATAAGTACATTTGTTTACGAGAGGCGGACAAAATGGATGCGGGAAAATTAATGATTATTGATTCCAAGGTGCTTCCGGAGGTTTTTTCCAAGGTGCTTGCGGCGAAAAAACTTTTGGCCGACGGGGAGTGCAAGGATGTTAGCGAAGCCGTGAAAAAGGCGGAAATATCACGCAGTGCATTTTATAAATATCGGGATTATGTTTTTCCTTTTAATCAAATGGAAGGAATTATAACCCTGTTTTTTATAGTATCGGATATTACCGGGGTTTTGTCGTCAATTCTTTCGGTGCTGGCAAAGGCAAAAACCAATGTGTTGACCATTAATCAGAACATACCGGTAAATTCGGTTGCCGACGTTACAATTTCCATTCAAAACGATTTTTCGGAGATAAATTTGCAGGAGCTTGTTGACGAGCTTAAGCTTTTGAACGGTGTTAAGGATGTACGCGTATTGGCAAGACAGTAAATAAGAGGAGAGTTTGCAAATGAAAAAAGTGGCTGTATTGGGCTTTGGAACAGTTGGAAGCGGAGTTTATGAAATGCTTCGCGTTAATAAGGAAAAAATAAAGGGCGTAAGCGGGTATGAAATTCAGGTAAAATATGTTTTGGATATTCGTGATTTTTCGGACAGAGAGGATGCCGATATTTTCGTTAAGGATTTTAACGTTATATTGAATGACCCGGAGGTGGAGATTGTTGCCGAGGTTATAGGCGGCATTAATCCGGCCTATGATTTCACGCGTGCCGCATTGGAAAAGGGTAAAAGCGTTGTAACCTCCAACAAGGAGCTTGTGGCAAAAAAAGGCAGTGAGCTTTTGAAAATCGCCAAAGAGCATAACGTTAACTATCTTTTTGAAGCCTCTGTCGGCGGAGGAATACCGGTTATAAGACCGCTTCACAATTGCCTTGCCGCCAACGAAATTGCGGAAGTAAGCGGTATTTTGAACGGTACCACAAACTACATTTTAACGGAAATGCTTGAAAAGGGAAAATCCTTCTCGGATGCACTTTCCGAGGCACAGGAAAAAGGTTATGCCGAGCGCAATCCTTCCTCAGATGTGGACGGAATTGACGCATCACGTAAAATTGCAATTTTAATGGCCTTGGTGTCTGACCTTATGGTTGATGAGGAACGTATGCATAAGGAAGGAATATCCGCAATTGATGGGAAGGATGTTCTTTATGCGGAGGCGCTTTCAGGAGCAATAAAGCTTGTGGGCTACGGCTATTTGAAGGATGGGCGCATATATGAGGCGGTTGCCCCCTCAATTGTTAAAAAGGATAATCCGCTTTATGCCGTCAACGGCGTGTTTAACGGAATTTGCGCAAAGGGCAATGCGGTGGGTGATGTTATGTTTTACGGCCGCGGCGCCGGCAAGCTTCCCACGGCAAGCGCCGTTGTTGCAGATATTTGCGATATTGCAAAGGATTCAGGCAACAAAAACTATTTTTGGGCAGATGCCGATGAGGAAAAAGTTATTCCTTACAGTGAAGCGCGCGAAAGCTATCTTGTAAGAGTGAAGACAGAGTCGGTTGATGAAGTGAAAAAACTGTTTAACACTGAAATGATAACCGTTTGTGATGGTGAGGCGGCGTTTGTAAGCCCCTGTATGCCTAACGGAGAGCTTGAGAAAATGCTTTCATCTCTTAATGTGATAAAGAAAATAAGAATTCACGGAGGCGAGGATAAGTGATAAGGGTAAAAGTTCCCGCTACAAGTGCAAATATGGGCCCGGGGTTTGACTGCCTCGGCGTTGCTGTCGAGCTTTACAATCAAATTGAAGTTGAAGAAACGGAGTCCGGAATTGAAATTGTGCAAATGGGCACCTACACAAAAAACATTCCGTTGAAGGATAACCTTGTGTATAAGGC
>CAZITC010000244.1:0-2628 GCA_964542085.1 uncultured Ruminococcus sp.
ACTTATTATATCATAAATCGGTTGTGTATAAAGCTTTTTAACAACTTTCCGTCAAATTTCGCGAAAAGGTGGAAAATCCTTGCCGCCACATCTGAAAAACTGGGCTTTTCTGCGTTTTTCGTATCGCCCACGCGAGACGCAAAAAGCCCCGCCGAGCAAATCGGCGGGGCTTTCCATAGACTTTTCTTCAGGAATCGTTCGTTTCTCAGCGCACGCGCTTGAGCTTCGCCACGAAGAATCCTTCATAGTTTTCATCCGGGCAAACGCACATCACGCCCGGCAGGCTCACCGGCAGCAGCGGCACGCCGGGAAAAGCCACCGGATCGATCGGGACGATCTGCGCGCCGATCTTTTTCATCGCCCGGCGGACGATTTCCTCGTTCTCTCGTTCAAGGATCGAGCAGGTGGAATACACCATTTCGCACCCCGGGCGCAGCAGCGACAGCGCCTTGACGAGCAGCGCCTCCTGCGTCTTGGCGATCCGCTCGACCATGTCCCTGTCAAAGCGCGCGCGGCTGTTTTCCGTCAGCTGAATCGTGCCGCTGCCCGAGCAGGGCGCATCCAGCAAAATCCGGTCGAAGCGGAACATATCATCCAGCTGGCGCGCATCGATGTTCATCACGCTCACGCGCGTCGCGCCCTGCTTTTGCAGGTTGTATTTCATCCGCTCGGCGCGCGCGGCATGGCGCTCGCAGGCGGTGATCTGCGCCCGATTGCCCGTCATTGCGGCGATCTGCGTGGTCTTTCCGCCCGGCGCCGCCGCCATATCCAGGATATTTTCCTCCGCCTTTGGCGCAAGCACGATCGGCGGAATCATCGAGGACAGGCTCTGCATATAGATTTCGCCATTTTCGTAGATGGAAAGCGGCGTCACCGCATCCTCGCGCACGCCTTCAAGGATCATCGCGTCCGCGCTCCATGCCACATCGCTCACGGCGATATCCGCCGCCGCCAGCGCCGCGCGCACGCTCGCTGCGTCGCTTTTGATCGTGTTCGCGCGCAGCGTGACGCGCCGTCGGCAGGCAAAGCCCCGCTCAATCCGCGCGACGGTTTCCTCGCCATATTGCGCCTCGATACTCTGCGCCAAGTACGCCGGAATCTCCATACTCTCTCCCCTTCGTCCGCATTCGTGTCGCGCCCTGCGGCGCGTTATAGTTCATCTGCCATCGGTCGCAGCAGGCACACGCCCTGCGGCGCGCGCTCCCGCGTCCATTCAAGCGCCGCCTGCGCCGCAAGCCCCGCGCAGCCCATCTGCGCAAGGAACGCGCCGACCGGCGCAATCGGATATGGACAATGGCGCGTCTTCACATGCATCGGCACGACGCAAACCGGGCGCACCTGGTCGATGAGCGCCTTCGCACCCGCCGCGTCCAGCGTATAGGTACCGCCCGCCGGAACGAGCAGCGCATCCGCGCCGGAAATCGCATCCAGCACGCGCGCATCCGGCATGCACCCCTGATCGCCCATGTGGACGATCTTCACGCCGTCTGCCTCGAAGATGCGGATGTGGTTTTCCCCGCGCTTCGCGCCGCGCGCGTCGTCATGATAGGAGGCGAGCGCCGTGATGCGCAGGCTGCCAAGGGACAGCTCTTCCTGCCCGCGCAGGATGATCGGTTCGCCAACGATCATCCTGCGCTCGTTATGGTCATGATGCTCATGGCTGATCGTCACCACGTCCGCCTTGAGCGGGATCATCGTGATCCCCACGCTCTCGTCATAGGGGTCGGTGATGACCGTGCCCCCGCTTTGCGTCGTCAGCTTGAAACAGGCATGACCCATCCATTCAATGCGCATGGCAATTCCTCCCGTCTTCGCGATTCCTTTATTGGGTTTGCAGCCACCCAGCGAGCAGCCGCCCGGTTTCATGCAGTCCGCTGCGCTTTCCCTCGCGCAGGCGCACCGCCACACGCGCGCGCAGCGCGGGCAAACCCGCCGCCACGCGATCCTCCGGCTGCCAGAGCAGGCGCGCCGTCTCAATAAGCAACTGCCGTCCGCCGTCATCCAGCGGCGTCGGCGCTTCCCGCAGCAGCCGCGCGCCCAGCGCCCGCGCCGCATAGTTCTCCCGCGTCCAATCAAGCGCGAGGGCATCCGGCTGTCCGGCGCACAGCGCCAGCAGCAGCGCATCCCCCGGCGTGAGATATAGCAGCCCGTCGCGCGCAGCGCAGGCGAAGCCCGCCGCTTTCATCGCCGCGATCAGCCGCCCCGCCGCCGCATCATCCGCGCAGCGGCGCAGCGCATCGCACACCAGCAGCGCGTCGCCCTCCGCGCAGAAGCGCACAAACCCGCGCCCCCCGCCATCGAGCATCGCCGCCCGCGCCGCATCGCGCAGCTGCGTTACGCCCGCCACAGGATTTCCAGCAGCGCGTCGGACGTCTTTTCCCCGCCGACGAACACCGCATAATCCAGCGTCAGCGAGCCGCGCGTCGCATCGCCGTCAAGCGCAACGCGGCGCGTATCCACCGCGACCGGGATCTCGCCATACATCGTCACATACGCGCTGGACGTGCGCCGTCCCGGTTCAAAGCACAGCCGCGCGCTGGTCATGCCCCGGCGCAGCATCTGCGCATAATTCTTCTCGCCCGTCAGCTCGATATGCGCCTTTTCGCCGTCCTGCTCCTCGTCGTATTC
>CAZITC010000245.1:0-2626 GCA_964542085.1 uncultured Ruminococcus sp.
ATTGCATCAATAAGCTTTTCCGTTCCGAACACGTTAACATTAAGGTGGTGTGCGCCCTTTTCAAAATAGCCGTCCAGCACTCTTGTTAAGTTATCCGCACGCTCGCCTTCTGTGCCAAGCGCATCCGGGCTGATTGTTTGCGTGTTGGAAATACCGTCCAATGCCCACTCGTAGGGAAGCTTTGCCACCGAGTTAAGCGAAGCCAAAAGACCGTTCTGTTCTGCTCCGTAGCTGGGATTTGCACCGGGAGAAAGCGGCTCGCCGGCCTTTCTTCCGTCAGGAAGAGCGCCCGTTGCCTTGCCGTATACCACATTTGAGGTTATGGTAAGGATGGAGGTCGTCGGTTCGGAATTTCTGTATGTGTGGCGCTTTTTAATCATATCCAAGAAGGTTTTTAAAAGCCACACGGCAATTTCGTCGGCGCGGTCATCATCGTTTCCGTAGCGCGGAAAGTCCCCCTCGGTTTTGTAATCAACCGCAAGGCCGGTTTCATCACGAATAACCTTGACGGTTGCATATTTAATTGCGGAAAGTGAATCCACCACGTGGGAGAATCCTGCAATACCCGTTGCAAATGTTCTTCTTACATCCGTATCAATAAGCGCCATTTCGGCTGCCTCATAGTAATATTTATCGTGCATATACTGAATAAGGTTTAAGGTGTTGACATAAAGACCTGCAAGCCAATCCATCATAAGCACGTATTTTTCCAATACCTCGTCATAATCCAAAATATCCGATGTAACAGGCCTTAAGGCCGGGCCCACCTGCTCGTGCGACTTGCAATCCACTCCGCCGTTAATTGCGTAAAGAAGGCACTTTGCAAGGTTTGCTCTTGCTCCGAAGAACTGCATTTCCTTGCCGGTTTGAGTGGCCGATACGCAGCAGCAAATGGAATAATCGTCACCCCAAACAGGGCGCATAACGTCGTCATTTTCGTACTGAATGGAGCTTGTTACAATGGAAATGTGCGATGCATAATGCTTAAACGCTTCGGGAAGCGCGTTTGAATACAAAACCGTCAGGTTTGGCTCCGGTGAAGGACCCATGTTTTCCAACGTGTGCAAAAAGCGGTAGTCGTTTTTCGTTACCATGCTTCTTCCGTCCACGCCGAGTCCGGCAACCTCCAAGGTTGCCCATACCGGGTCACCGGAGAACAGCTGATTGTAGGACGGCACCCTTGCGAATTTAACCATGCGAAGCTTCATTACAAGGTGGTCGATAAGTTCCTGCGCCTCCGACTCGGTGATGGTACCGGCCGATAAATCCCTTTCGATGTAAATATCCAAGAAGGTGGAAATGCGGCCGATGCTCATTGCGGCACCGTTTTGCGTTTTTATTGCCGCAAGATATCCAAAATACAGCCACTGAACAGCCTCACGCGCGTTGCCGGCCGGAAGCGAAATGTCAAACCCGTACATTGCCGCCATTTCCTTCATGCCCTTTAACGCCTTAACCTGAAGGGAAATTTCCTCGCGCTGTCTTATAACGTCGTCCGTCATGGTGCCGTCACCGCAGTTGTTGTAATCCTTAATTTTTTCCTCAATGAGGAAATCAATTCCGTAAAGAGCAACCCTTCTGTAGTCACCGACAATTCTGCCGCGGCCGTAGGTATCCGGAAGGCCGGTTATAATTTTGTTGTGCCTTGCCTTTTTCATTTCCGGTGTGTATGCGTTAAAAACGCCTTCGTTATGAGTACGGCTGTATTCGGTGAAAATTTTGTGAAGCTCCGGGCTGGGTGTATAGCCGTAGGTTTCGCACGCTTGCTCCGCCATTTTAATGCCTCCGAAGGGCATAAATGCACGCTTTAAGGGCTTATCCGTCTGAAGGCCCACCACCGCCTCAATATCCTTGGTGTCCTCGCCGATATAGCCGGGCTTGTGGGATGTTAATGTAGAAACAATCGAGGTATCCATATCCAGCACACCACCCTTGGCGCGCTCCTCCTTTTGAAGCTTTTGAAGCTTTTCCCAAAGCTTTTCGGTGTTTTTTGTAGGTCCTGCAAGGAAGGCCTCGTCCCCTTCATAAGGCTTGTAGTTTTCCTTTACAAAGTCGCGAACGTTTATTTCTTCCTTCCAAATTCTGCCTGAAAAGCCGTTCCACTGATTAAAATTTTTCATATACTTAAACCTCCTTTTGTTTTCTTGCCTTTATTGTAGCACAGAAGATTTAAAAAGAAAATGCCCAAAACGGAATACCGGTATTCCGTTTTGGGCATAGCTGTTATTTTGACAGTCTTGAAATTACATCCTTAACCTTGCCGATAAAAAGCTTTTCTTGCATATCCGGCCTGTAGCCGCGCCGCTTAATCAAAACATCCTTATAGCTGTTATTTTCAATACTGCACTTTTTTTCTACCAGTGGAAGTGAGTCCAAAATATTAGTCGGGGTCGGGCTTGTCCACATATAGGTGTTGTGAATGTTTTTCAAAAGCTCGAACTGGCTTTCCCGTTCGTAAACCGCAATTTCCTTTTTCTCCGTACCCCTCATGCGCATTTCCCGCGCAAGCGATGCCGGAATGGAAGGAATGGTTAAATATCCGTGGGTTATTTCAATGAAGCCCTCCAAATCCTTATACTCAATGCTTTCTATGGCCGCAAGCGGGCTTTTTTCCGACATAATGAGC
>CAZITC010000246.1:0-2626 GCA_964542085.1 uncultured Ruminococcus sp.
AGCTATATTACCCTTACAAATCTTACCGAAAGGGATATTGAGCGCATTTTGGAGCAAAAAATAAGCCCGGTTAATGTTTCGGTGCACACGGTCAATCCGAAGCTTAGGGTGCAAATGCTTAAAAACAAACACGCGGGTGACGTTTATAAAATTATGAAGCGCCTTGCCAAGGGTGGCATAACAATGAACTGCCAGGTGGTTTTGGTTAAAAACGTGAACGATAAAAAGGAGCTTGGGCGTACAATCGGCAAGCTTTTGAAACTTTATCCTTACGTAAACAGCCTTTCGGTTGTTCCGGTGGGCTTAACAAAATACCGCGAAAATCTTCCGGAGCTTTTGCCCTTCGGTAAGGAGGACTCAAACGAGGTTATTGAGCTTATTGAAGGCTTTCAAAAGAAGGCGAAAAGGCGCTTCGGTGTTAGTTTTGTTTATGCATCGGATGAGTTTTATCTTAAGGCGGAGCGCCCCTTGCCGGACGAGGAAAGCTATGACGGTTATCCTCAAATAGAAAACGGCGTGGGTATGATAACCTCATTTAGGGAGGAAGCGCGCGCGGCAATAGATGAAGTGAAGGAATACAAAAAAGAACGAACAGTGGGCATTGTAACAGGCTTTGCGGCCAGGGCGCTGATGGAAGAAACGGCCGCGGCAATCGAAGAAAAATTCCCCACGGTTAAGGTTTCGGTATATGCCGTAAGAAATGACTTTTTCGGTGGCGAGGTTACGGTTTCGGGCTTGGTTTGCGGCTGTGATGTTATGGCTCAGCTGAGCGGAGAAAAGCTTCCCGAGGAGGTACTTATGCCGGAAGTTATGTTTCGCGCGGGGACGGACACTATGTTGGACGATGTTGAAAAAAGCACTCTGGAGCAAAAGCTTAACGTGAAAATTAAAAAGATAAAGACCGACGGATTTTCAACGGTCGATGCAATACTTGAATTATAAAGGGAGGGGTTTATATGCGTAAACCGAAGGTGGCTATTGTCGGCCGGCCTAATGTGGGAAAGTCAACGCTGTTTAACCGGCTTACCGGCGGACGGACTGCCATTGTGGAGGACACGCCCGGAATAACAAGGGACAGAATATACAAGGATGCAGAATGGTGCGGAAAAAAGTTTACCCTTATTGATACCGGCGGTATCGAGCCGAAAAGCGATGATGTTATTTTGGAGCAAATGAAAAGACAGGCAGACCTTGCGATTGAGCAGGCGGATGTAATAATTTTCATGGTGGATGTAAAAACCGCTATGACGGCCGCTGATGCGGATGTTGCGGACATGCTGCAAAAATCGGGAAAGCCCGTTGTTTTGGCGTGCAATAAAACGGACACTCCCGGTGAGCCTCCTATGGAGTTTTACGAGTTTTACAACCTGGGAATAGGCGAGCCGATGGCGATAAGCTCCACTCACGGAATGGGACTTGGCGAACTTTTGGACGAGGTGTGCTCACACTTTGATGCCTATGATGACGAGGAAGATGATGAGGATGCAATTAAAATTGCCGTGGCAGGAAAGCCTAATGCGGGAAAAAGCAGTCTTGTAAATCACATTTTGGGTGAGGAGCGTGTTATTGTGAGCAACGTTCCCGGCACCACAAGAGATGCGATTGACTCCAAATTCACAAAGGACGGCCAAAAGTATGTTATTATTGACACGGCCGGAATGAGAAAGCGCGGCAAGATTGACGATAATGTGGAGCGCTACAGCGTTGTAAGGTCGCTGGCCGCAATCGAGAAGTCGGATGTTTGCGTGATAATGATTGATGCGGAGGAGGGTATAAGCGAGCAAGATTCCAAAATTGCCGGATATGCACACGATAACGGTCGCGCAAGCATTATTGCCGTCAATAAATGGGACCTTATTGAAAAGGACAACAAAACGATGGACAGCTTCAAAAAGAAAATTTCGGACACACTGCCCTTTATGCATTATGCGCCGCAAATATTCATAAGCGCAAAAACCGGGCAGAGAACGGATAAGCTTTTGGACGAGGTTAAGCATGTTCACGAAAAGCATAATACTCACATTGCAACGGGTGCGTTAAATGACATAATCAATGAAGCTATAAACAAAAATCAGGCGCCCTCGGACAAGGGAAAAAGGCTTAAGATTTATTATGCAACCCAGGCATCGACGGCACCGCCTACCTTTGTGCTTTTTGTAAACGATAAGGAGCTTATGCATTTTTCTTACCTTAGGTACATTGAAAATCAAATAAGAACGGCGTTTGACTTAACGGGTACTCCGGTTAAGTTTATTATAAGAGAGAGAAACGAGGAAAAGAAGGACTGATGTTTATGAAGGCGGTTGGAATAGCTGTATTTTTGCTTATCGGCTATCTTTTGGGAAGCATAAATCCGGCAATAATTTATTCGTGTATTAAGGGGCGTGATATTCGCACCATGGGCAGCGGAAACGCCGGCGCAACAAACACACTCAGAAATTTCGGCGGCAAAGCGGCATTAATTGTTTCCTTGTGCGATATATTAAAATGTGTGGTTGCCGTAACAGCGGCCGTGGCCGTTTCAGCTTTTTTCGGTGAAGAGGTGTTAAACGCCAAGCTTTTGGGCGCGGCGGGCTGTATTTTGGGGCACAATTTTCCGCTTTATTTTTCCTTTAAGGGCGGAAAG
>CAZITC010000247.1:0-2614 GCA_964542085.1 uncultured Ruminococcus sp.
GTATAATAATAGGATAGTAAGGAGTGATTCTTAAGTGGCAAACACACGAAAAAATTATTCTCTGCCCCTTATTCCGGTAAGGGGACTGGTGGTTTTTCCGGAAATGGTGCTTCATTTTGATGTTGCAAGGGAAATTTCCATTGAAGCTCTTTCGGTGGCGATGGACACCGACCAGCTTATTTTTCTTGCGGCACAGAAGGATATTTCTGTTGAGGACCCCGGAAGGGATGATATATACAGTATCGGCACTGTTGCAAGAATAAAGCAGATGCTTAAGCTTCCGGGAGGAAATATAAGGGTATTGGTTGAAGGCTTGAAAAGGGCTGAAATAAAGGCAGTTGACTTTAAGACCAATAAATTTATCACATCCCGTGTGCACGTGCTTTCCGAGGAAAGCGCGGATTATGAAATAAACGGATATGATGCGCTTGTCCGCCGTATTCATGAGCTATTGAAAAAAATAAGCGAAATGAGCGGACAAATAAATATTGATGTAATCAACAACATTTCTTTGAAGGATGACCCGGGCAAAATGGCTGACTCCATTGCCGCAAACGTTTTTGTTAAGGTGGAGGACAGGCAGGAGATTTTGGAGCTTTCGGACGTTGAGGGGCGCGTTAACCGCGTGCTTGAAATTTTGGAGCGCGAGGCGGAGGTTTACGAACTGGAGCAAAAGATTGCGCTTAAAACCAAACGGCAGATTGATAAAAATCAGCGTGACTACCTTCTTCGTGAACAGCTTAAGGCAATTCGCACTGAGCTTGGAGATGACAGTGAGGACGAAGGATATTACGAAAAGCTTAAGGCAAGCTCCATGCCGGAGGAAAACAAAATCACTGTTGAAAAGGAAATAAAAAACCTTTCGGCAATGCAGCCCTCGTCTGCGGAGTACACGGTTACCAAGCAGTGGTTGGATGCGGTTTTCTCACTTCCGTGGGAAAACGAAAAAATAAACGAGCCTTCCTTGGACTTGGCGGAGGAAATTTTGGACCGCGACCATTACGGGCTTACAAAGGTTAAGGAAAGGATAATTGAATATCTTGCCGTAAGAAAGCTTACCGGCGGTCAGAAGGCGCCGATAATTTGCCTTTTCGGCCCTCCCGGTGTGGGCAAAACATCAATCGCAAAATCCATTGCCGAGGCCGTCGGCCGTCCCTATACAAGGATGAGCCTTGGCGGTGTGCGCGATGAGGCGGAAATTCGCGGCCACAGAAAAACCTATGTCGGCGCAATGCCGGGACGAATAATAAATGCCGTTATCAGCGCGAAAAGCAAAAACGCGCTTATTTTGCTGGATGAAATTGATAAGCTTGGCTCTGACTTTAAGGGTGACCCTGCGTCCGCGCTTTTGGAGGTGTTGGACTCTGCACAGAACAATTCCTTCCGTGACCATTACATCGGAATGCCGTTCGATATGTCAGGTGTGCTTTTTGTTACAACCGCAAATCGGCTGGATACAATTCCGCCGGCTCTTTTGGATAGACTTGAGGTTATCGAGCTTACAGGTTATACAGATACGGAAAAGCTTAACATTGCAAAAAATTATCTTCTTCCGCGCCAGCTTGAGGAAAACGGCCTTAAGAAATCATCGCTTCGCATGGATGAAGGCATAATCATGAAAATAATTGAGGGCTACACCAAGGAGGCCGGCGTTCGCGCCTTGGAGCGTGAGCTTGGCACCGTGTGCCGCAAGGCCGCGGCATTGACCGTGCGTGAAGGTAAAAAAAGGGTTAGCATTAATGAAAACATCTTAACTACTTTCTTGGGGCCCGTGAAATACGAAAAGGAGCTTATGGCCAAGGAAAATCCTCCCGGGGTTGTGACCGGCCTTGCATGGACGGCTGTCGGCGGTGTTACGCTGACGGTGGAGGTCAATGTTATGGAAGGCAGCGGAAAGGTGGAACTTACGGGTAGCCTCGGCGATGTTATGAAGGAATCGGCAAAAACTGCTGTAAGCTATATACGGGCGCACGCGAAGGAGTACGGCGTGGATGCCGATTTTTATAAAACGAAGGACATTCACATTCATTTTCCCGAGGGTGCAACCCCGAAGGACGGCCCCTCTGCCGGAATAACCATGGCAACAGCGGTCCTCAGCGCTCTTTCCGGGGTACCGGCTTATGGCGATGTTGCAATGACCGGTGAAATTACACTTTCCGGAAGGGTGCTTCCCATCGGCGGACTGAAGGAAAAAATGTTGGCTGCATATCGCGCCGGAGCAAAAACGGTAATCATGCCCTATGAAAACATAAAGGACCTTGCGGAAATTGACAGCTCGGTTATCGATAAAATCAACATTGTACCGGTTAAAAATGTGAGTGAGGTTTTCAAAACCGCACTCATGCAGGTGAAAGAGGAAGAAACACGGCTTTTTCACACCGGAGCGGACAGTGTTAACGAAATAAGATGTGAGGGGTGCGGACTGTGAATTTAAATAATGCATCGCTTGTAATCAGCGCGGTTGCCGAAAAGCAATACCCGAAAACCTCCATGCCGGAGGTGGCGTTTGCCGGCCGTTCAAATGTGGGAAAATCCTCCTTCATTAATAAAATATTGAACAGGAAAAGCTTGGCGCGTACATCTTCCAAGCCGGGAAAAACGGCAACACTTAATT
>CAZITC010000248.1:0-2609 GCA_964542085.1 uncultured Ruminococcus sp.
GCGTTACCGTGTTTGCCCTTAAACCGGAGCCTTCCCATGAGCTGTTGCCGGTAATTTTACCGCCGGTCATGTTGAAGGTACCGTTATTCATTTGAATTGCCGGGCCGCCGTTTGCCACACAGCCGGAAATTTCACCGCCGGTCATGTTAACTGTGGCGTTACCGTTTGAATATACCGCACAACCCGATGTGGTGCCGATGCCGGTATATGATGTAATATTTTTAATTTCTCCGCCGTTTAAGTTCAAGGTTGCCCCGTTAATATTGATTGCGTGAATTGCATTTCCCTTGCCGATGTTCTCACCTTCGGTGAAGGGGTGCATAAGGTCCTTAATAACACTGCCGGTGTTCATTGTAACGGCAATTCCACTGTCCATCGCATAAACAATGTTTGTATAAGGCGTTATGCCGGTCGGCGATGTAATCACCGTGCCGTTATCCAGCGTGAAGATTGACGTACCGTAAACCGCAACCGCGCTGTCCTTAATCGCCTGAGTCTCTTCTGATGTTGTGACAGAATCCGCAATTTCGCTCACATCAACATTAACATTCTTCCAGGTAACGTTTGATGCTCCGACAATTTTAATACACCTTTTTAATTTAAGAGTTTTTCCGCTACCCTCCAGGGTGTAGCTTGCCGCTCCGCTAATGCCGCCGTCATAGATACAGTCCTTAAACAATGTAATTGTGCCGTCGCTTACCAGGTTAACCGCACCCAAGAATGTTGAGCAAAGATGTACGTACTGTTTGCTGCCGTCCACCCTGTCAGCTCTTGCCGATGCATCGAGGTTGCTTAATACACTGCAGGTACCCTCCGACTTAACTATTACACCGCTTGTTGTTACAACGTTTTCCGCAACAACATTATCCTCAATCGTCAAGCTTCCGACAACCCTTACAACAGCATCCGTAACATTGACATCGGAAATTTTACTTCCGCTTTTAAATGTAAATTTTGCCGCACTTCCGTTTGTCTGGTCTGAGGTTAAAACGTTTGCCGCCTGCACTCCGCCGTTTGTAAGCACTGCGCCGTCATCAAAAATAACCTGGCCGTTATCTCCAACGGCCAATTGCTTAATGTCAACGGTAACGTCCTTAAATGTGAGGCAGGTGTCTCCACCCCAAACCGTACTTTTAATATCAAATGATATTTTGTTGCCGTTTCCGACAAGGGTAAACACCTTGTTGTTAAGCGGGTATGCTCCTGCCACGGCAGTAACAGACCAATCCTTAAAAATTTCAATCGTACCGCCGGAAGCGTTTGCTATTGCATCGCTTATATTATAATATTTTTTTATTGCTTCACCGGTAGTAACACAAATCGTATTGTCCGAATAATAAGAATTTAAATCTTTCCCAATGGTGGTAAGACCCGTTGAGCTTTTTATGTAAGAAGGGTCACTTGTATACAAATATCTGTTATTAATCTTTGTGTGCATATCACCGCCGCTTGAGCTTATTGAGCCTGTAAAGTAAGCCTCCCCGCCCCGAACATCGAAAATACCTTTTGAAGCATCCGTACACCAAGGGTTAACAACCGACAGCGTGTCCACATTAAGCGTACCGCCGGTCATTTTTATAATGGAGCTGTTGAAAATTGCGTTAATGGATGTGTTATTAATATTAAGCGTGCCGCCGTTTACCCAAAGCACACAGTCGGATACATAGTAGCTTTTAATTGCACTGCCGCTGTTAAAGGTTAAAGATGATGTGTTGTTTAATATAATACCATTGGTTTTCTGCGGTTGCGTCTGGCCGTCCCAGCTTGTAAACACCGCATTGTTACCGAAGGTTATGCTGAGCGAATTGCCCAACTTAAGGCTACCCGCCGAAGCAATTGTGATGTTTTCAAAGGTAATTTTAGTGTTGCCCCAAAATTCAAACCCATTGGTAAATGAAAGCTTGGTTTCCTTTTTTTGGCCAACAATTGTATAAGCCTTTGTTTGGCCTGCATCCATATAAATTGAGCCGTCATCGGCTTCGCCGGGCACCGCTTGAAAATCTGTAAGCAAAGTAACGGTACCGTTCTCAGCCACGGCACGAATAGCCTGGTGAAAGTCGGTGTACTTGGTTTCGCCGACCTGGGCAACATAAACCGGATCCCCCTCATCTGCCAGGGCACAAATGCACATAACTGCACAAAGAAGCACCGAAGCACCGAGCAGAAGAAGCAGCTTTTTAAGATTTTTCTTCATAATGTAATCCTTCCTTTCAATCGGTATGCACTTAACCGAAAGCGAATAATCAGAATACGCCTATTGGTCAAAGATTTTTTCGGAAGATGATTGTTGCATCGAACAAGGTAAACTCGCAGATAATCCTTGCCGGATTATCGAGTATTTAACACCGTGCATGCTAAAATCTGCCCCTAAAACCATGTTCGGATTATTCACGTTCGGTTTAATTAAGAAGCTCCGCAGAGCCAAGCAAGACAGCTTAATGATAGGTGGTTTTAAGCCTTCTTTTTCAGCCTTTGGCACGACTTAAAAAATGCACACAATTTATACACTTACATTATACCCCCCCCTGTATGAATTTGTCAAGTATTTTTTCGCCCCCTCGATTTAGGTTTTAAAACAAAAAACAGCGGCAAAAACCGCTGTCTGCAAC
>CAZITC010000249.1:0-2599 GCA_964542085.1 uncultured Ruminococcus sp.
TCATAAACGTGCATTAAGCCTTCCCTTAAATCGACATCCTCAATTTTTTTAATTCTTTCCGCGTATGAATTAAAGCCTTCTTTGATTATTCTTCCGTAATTCGGAATCGAATGGCACCACATACTGCCGGCAACCGAATGCTCGCGCGGCACTTTGGAATAGTATTGAAAAAACTCCCCGACAAACTTATCAACCGCGCTTCTGTTACCGTCGTCCACCTTAGACCAATCTACATCAAACCCGTGCAGATAATACGGCTTTATTATCATTTCCTCGCGCTTATATCCCGAGGGGTACAACGGCTTTCTGTTATATTCATATAATTTACAATTTTCATAATAACGCCTTATGCCCAAGGCTTTTCTGTAAAAAAGAGTGCGCCCCTCTTCCTCATAAGCTCCCATTGCGGCATATTCACCCATTTTTGCAAATCCATCACATAACATAAAAAATCACTTCCTTGTCTGTAGTATACAGCACACCCATTCATCCGTCTATTGACAAATCATAACTTCATATGGTAAAATCATAACAAAAAAAGGTGGCAACTTTATGCGATATGAAATTTATGCCGACAAATTACCCAATGCCTTCGGAATAATCACCGCCGGCTACAGTAATGACGAAAGCGTAACGCACTTCGGACCGGCCGAAAGAAATAACTACATTATTCACTATGTACTTTCCGGCCAAGGCTTTTTTAACGGTCGAACGGTAAAGGCCGGACAGGGCTTTTTAATTACTCCCAAAATGCCGGAGCACTATTTTCCGAACAGTGAATGTCCCTGGGAATTTATTTGGCTCATATTTGAAAACAGCAAAAGCCTTAAAATGCTTTTCAGTGAATATAACTCTGACCCGGAAAGTCACATATTCAGCTACGATAACACTTCCGCCCTCAGGCAGTTAAGGGCCGTAATATTAAAAAATAACAGCCGGCTTTACCGGCCGTCAGAGCTTTTTGAAATGTTTTTGCACATTTTCAACAACCACGAAATTACCCCAAAAAACGAAAGCAGTGCCGAAGCCGTGTATTACAATTACGCGGCAAGCTTTATAAATTCAAACCTGTTCCGCAAAATCACGGTGGAGGAGCTTGTTAAAATTTTGGGCATTTCACAGCCATATCTGTATAATATTTTTATGAAGAAGGCCTCACTTTCTCCCAAGCAATACATCGACCGCGCAAAGACCGAAAAGGCCAAGGAGCTTTTAACCGAAACCTCCCTGCAACTGACGCAAATTGCCAATTCAATAGGAATTGACGACTGCATAACATTCTCAAAATTTTTCAAAAAACGCGTGGGCGTTTCCCCGTCCGAATTTCGAAGGCTGAAAAATGCCGATTAACATTTTAACGCCCCCAAATCTATTCATCAAACGCAAACAGCGTTTCGCTTATTTGGAAGGCCTTTTTGTCATATACCACAAGGTATATTTCCATTTCGTTTTGGCTCAAAAAATCCCGGATTGCCCTCGTTGCAATTTTAATCGCCTCGGTTTTGGGATAACTGCATTGCCGATTTCGCAATGGTCTGTTTCACATTCCTTTTAAAGCTCATTTTCTCTGGAGGCGGCAAATATTGCTTCGCAAACGCCGCCTCCGGGAAGAAGCCCGGTGTTTGCCATGTTGACGATTGCATCCACCTCTAATTTGGTTATATCATTTCGTACTATATTAAACGGCATTTACATCACCTCTTTAGCTTATTAAGCCGTTTATCGCCGCGGCGTAATATTCATCAACGTTGTTCTTAATAACATACTGATGCGTGCCGTCACCGCTTTCGGTAAAATAATTTTCGCCGGTTTTCGCATCTACCGAGGCTTTTCCCCTAACCGTTGAATAGCCTGCCTTCTCCTCATCGCCAATCAGCGCAAGCAGGCACAACATGGGATCCCACGAGGAGCGACCGCCCGATGAGCCATGGTCGCAAAGCACCGCATGAAGTGCATCATCTTTTGCCAAGGCGCCGCCGGTGATAACGCTTACTCCAACCTCCCAGCCCAGAAACGTAATTGGCACAGGACAAATATCGCATAAAATATTTGCCGCTTTTCTTGAGCGTTCGTTTCTTGCAAAATTGTGCTCTGTTCCCGGAAGGCTGTCCCATTTCCCGGCCATCATCCAGATTTTTGATACCTTATTTTTCACAAGCTCAAGCCCGGAAAGCCGGCTTATACTGTCCGCCTCACTTTGCAAAAGCGCCGTCAATGCCTGAGGAAAACCTATTTCAATCAGCTCGACCGGCTCTTTTGCTTCTGCAAGAATTTTTCTGTAAAGTCTAACCGCCTCTTCGGCATCACTGTTATTATGAAACTTTTTTGCAAACGATGAAAGGCGCTTTTGATAGGTCACCTCACCGCCGAAGTCTGTTGCCTCCAAATCAATCGCAATCGGAATATCATAAGCCTCCTCCGTATTAAGAAAGCCCTCCAGCGAAGTAACACTATCCTCCATGCACGCATTTATAATAACACCGCAAAGCTTAATTTTCCCCGCCTTATGTGCGCGCGCAAGAAGTCGAAGTGCAACCGCATCATCGCAGTCAGTCCACCAATCCGTTCCCAATATGAAATTTCGCACAAAATCCCACCC
>CAZITC010000250.1:0-2595 GCA_964542085.1 uncultured Ruminococcus sp.
CGCCCTGGAAAAGAAGTACAATATTGACCTTCACGTGCCCATAAAGGACTTGACGGAGGAGGCAAAAAAGCTTCTCTTTTACGGAACGGACGGGGAAAATATTGAAATTCACTATAAAAGCAGTGCCGGCCGGAGAGAGCAGATTTACGACAAGCCCTATGAGGGAATAATTCCATGCATGGAACGCCGATATGCGGAAACCACATCGGAATTTATGAAGTATTATTATGAGCTTCGGATGAGCAGCTCACCCTGCCCGTGCTGTAATGGCAGAAGGCTTAAGAAGGAGGCACTGAGCGTTACCGTCGGCGGCGAAAACATTTATGAAATGTCGGACAAGCCGATTGATAAGCTTTACGGTTTTATAAAGGGTATTGATTTTTCCGAAAAGGAGCAAAAAATTGCATCGCGCATACTTGCGGAAATTGAGGCAAGGCTTTCGTTTTTGAAGGAGGTGGGATTAAATTACATCACGCTCACACGTGCGGCATCCACCCTTTCGGGCGGTGAGGCGCAAAGAATAAGGCTGGCAACGCAAATCGGCTCCGGCCTTACCGGTGTGCTTTATATTTTGGACGAGCCCTCCATCGGCCTTCATCAGCGCGATAATGCGCGGCTTATTACAGCGTTGGAAAATTTACGCGATATGGGAAACACTCTTATTGTGGTGGAGCATGACGAGGATACCATGTATGCGGCAGACTATATTGTGGACATAGGCCCGGGCGCTGGCATACACGGCGGAAGAGTTGTTGCCGCCGGCAGTATTGACGATATAAAGGCAAATGAGGAGTCAATTACCGGCGCTTATCTTTCGGGCAGAAGAAAAATTGAGGTGCCGGCTACAAGACGCAAGGGAAACGGAAAATGGCTTAAGGTTGTTGGCGCCCGTGAAAACAATTTGAAAAACATAACCGCAAAAATTCCGCTTGGCCGCATTGTATGCGTTACGGGCGTTTCCGGCTCCGGAAAGTCAACGCTGGTAAACGAAATTATATATAAGGCGCTTGCCCGTGAATTAAACGGCGCAACGAAGGATATGCCCGGTCGCCATAAAGAAATATTGGGCATTGATAACCTGGACAAGGTTATTGATATCGACCAGTCGCCCATTGGGCGCACACCGCGGTCAAACCCTGCGACCTATACCGGTCTGTTTTCAGATATTCGCGAGCTCTTCGCGTCCACCTCGGAGGCGAAAATGCGCGGTTACGGGCCGGGACGCTTCAGCTTTAACGTTAAGGGCGGAAGGTGCGAGTCCTGCTCAGGTGATGGTATACTCAAAATAGAAATGCACTTCCTTTCGGATGTGTATGTGCCCTGTGAGGTGTGCCAAGGAAAACGGTATAACCGCGAAACCTTGGAGGTTAAATATAAGGGTAAAAGCATTTACGATGTGCTGGAAATGACCGTGGAGGAGGGACTTGGTTTTTTCGAAAACATTCCAAAAATAAAAAGAAAGCTTCAAACGCTTTACGATGTAGGACTGGGCTATATAAAAATCGGCCAGTCCTCCACAACTCTTTCGGGCGGCGAGGCGCAAAGGGTTAAGCTTGCAACGGAGCTTTCCAAAAAGGCAACCGGCAAAACAATGTATATATTGGACGAGCCGACCACAGGTTTGCACACGGGCGATGTGCATAAGCTTATAGAGGTGCTTTCAAGACTGGCAGATGCCGGAAACAGCGTGCTTGTAATTGAGCACAATTTGGATGTAATAAAGGTTGCGGATTATATTGTTGACCTTGGCCCCGAGGGCGGTGACGGCGGAGGAACGGTTGTTGCCGCCGGCACGCCGGAGGAGGTTAGCGAAAACGAAAAATCCTACACGGGTAAATTTCTTCGCAAATATTTGTAAATAAGGCATATGCTCCTTCTTTTTCTAATAAACTAAAAGAAAAAGGAGGAGTTTTTTATGGAAGATAAAAAAGTAACGGGCAAGCTTATTCATAATGTAATAATGGAAGGTAGAAGAAAAATGAGCATAAGCGGTGTGACGGACGTGGGTAATTTTGACGAGGGAAGGGTTACCTTGGATACGGATATGGGCGCACTTTGCGTAACGGGTGAGGGCTTACACATTAATAAATTAAGCGTCGAAAGCGGAGATGTGGAAATTGAGGGAAGCATTAATTCTTGCTCATATTCAGACGGTAAGGCAAAAAGCACGGGCGGCTTTTTAACCAGGCTCTTAAAATAATGTCAGGCGAAGCCGTTAGTCAGGCCGAGGTGTTTGCAAAATGTGTTTTTTTCGGCTTTTTATCCGGAACGGTGTTTGATTTTTTTAAGGTAATCCGAAAAACGCATAAGGGTGCTTTTATCGGTAATTTTTGCGATGCGTGCTTTTGGCTGTTCTACGGAATAATTTTTTCTGCCTTTTTATACAAGGTCAACGACGCCGCGTTGAGGTGGTACGTTTTTATCGCGGTAATAACGGGAGCGGCAGTTTATTTTGCCCTTTTAAGCAAGCTTTTTGTTGCCGCCGGCACGCTTTTTACAAGGGGAACAGAAGGGCTTTTTAAGCTTATAATAAAAATTTTGGCCGCGCCCGTACTTTATGCGGCAAGAAAAACCGGCCGCGCGGCGGTTATAATT
>CAZITC010000251.1:0-2572 GCA_964542085.1 uncultured Ruminococcus sp.
GATCTGTACGGTCCTGGATTCGTATGCGTCGGAACATGGCGGGAAAAGATACGGCAAGGTTCTCTTAATGCCTTTGCTTGTATGTATGCTATGGGCCAATGACTGTAAGAGTATCCTGTTATATGGCGCATTGACCGCGTGCTGGTGCGGGGATCTGCTTCTGATCCATAAGAATGAGGAAAGGAATATGGCCGGTATGTTCTGTTTCCTTACCGGTCATATTCTGTATCTGATCTTCTTTGTTCGTAAGCTTGAAAAATTATCTTTTTCCTTTCTGGTCACCGGAATTCCTCTTTATGTATGTATGGCTATGTTCTACATTCGTAAGATCTGGTGTCACGCCTCACATACTTTACGTTTGCCATCCATGGTTTACATGACGACGATCTTTCTGATGAGTCTTTTCTGTTTTCTTTCCATTCCTTCTTCTTCTCTGTGGATTACCTGGATGGGAACGATACTCTTTGTCATATCCGATATGCTGATCAGTGATCAGCTGTTCCGGCACCTTCCTCAGAGAGGTGTCATGGAAACGTATGGTCCGGCGCAGCTTCTGATAGTTCTTGGAATTCTGTTAACGGCATGATGTCATGACGGCATCATGTTTTTGCATGAGAAATGCAATTGTGATCAGAAGATGCCATAATGTAGCGGGAGGGTATGATGAGCCTGGAAAGTGACCTGTTTGAAAGACTGCGACCGGATCAGAGAAAACTGATTTCCTATGGATTTATAAAGAATCAGGAGGATTATGTATACCGGAAGGATCTTGGTAAAGACGGAATGGAAGCGGAAGTCCATGTATCCGTTTCCGGTAAGGTTACCGGCAGAGTGATGGATACCTTCGCAGAAGAAGAGTATATAGCCGTTCATCTGGAAGGACAGCAGGGTTCTTACACTGCGGATATCCGGAAACGATACGTGGATGTGCTGCAGGATATTGCGGAAAACTGTTTCCATTCTGTTCCGTTTGTATCGGATCAGGCCAACCGGATCGATGAAAGAATCCGGGAAAAGTGGCAGGAAGAAGGAGACCATCCGTTTGAAAAATATCCGGACTACGTATCTTACCGGTATCATGGAAATCAGAAATGGTATGCCCTTGTCATGAATGTGGACGGGGAAAAGACCGGACTGTCATCTGGAAAACATGAGATTGTCAATCTGAAGTCTGATCGTGTGGATGAACTGGTAAAAGAAGAGGGGATTCTGCCGGCCTGGCATATGAATCACCGACAATGGATTTCGGTCGTACTGGATGATACATTGAGCGATGAGAAGCTGATGCGGCTGATTGAAGAATCCAGAAATCTGGTTGCTGAAAAGAACAGGGATCAGAAAGAAATTCACACGTGGCTGGTGCCGGCCAATCCGGCATATTATGATCTGGATCATGGTTTTTCTGTCAGTGAACAGCTTTACTGGAAACAGTCATCCAATGTGCATGTCGGTGATATTGTGTACCTGTATTACGGAATGCCGTTCGGATCCATCCGTTACCGGACACTGGTAACGCAGGTGAATATTCCCGATGAAGAAGACAACGGGAAAGTCCGGATTCATAAACTGATGCGGTTGAAAAAACTTTATATGTATGCGGATGGTCAGATTGACCGGAAACTGATGAAGAAGTTTGATGTTCGTACGGTCAGAGGACCGCGTTCGATGCCGGAGAATCTGATTGAAGAAATCAGAAAACGTTATCCGGATGATACAAAGGAGGAATGATGAATGAATGGATTGAAGGAAAGAAAAGACATGGATCCTGCATATGAATGGAATCTGAAAACGCTTTTTGCAAGTGATGAAGCATTTGAAGAAGAAATGCAAAAACTGAGCGGATCCGTTCAGAAGCTGGCTTCTTATCAGGGAAAACTGAACAATGCGGATACGATTCTCGCATATCTGGAAAAGAGTACAGCTTTTTCCAGAAAGCTTTCAGACGTTTACTGCTATGCCTTTTTAAGAAGCAGTGAAGATACGCGTGATTCCAAAGCACAGTCCATGCGTTCACGGGCAATGCATCTGTATGTGGAAAGTGAAGCAGCCCTGTCATTTGCCGAACCGGAAATTCTTTCCATGGATGAAGAAAAGCTGAACGCGCTGGCTGACGATGAAAAACTGAAGGATTATTCGTTTCTCTTGAAGAATCTGATTCGTTCCAAGGCGCATACGTTAAGTGCCAAAGAAGAAGCCGTTTTGGCGCAGATGGGGGAAGTCATGCAGAACCCGGGAGAAACAGCGGATGCCCTGCGGGATGCAGATATGGTATTTGATCCGGCCCTGGACAAAGAAGGAAAAGAACATGAGGTCTCTTCCGCATCCTACATTCTTCTGGAATCAAGCCGGGACAGAACGCTTCGAAAGAATGCTTTCCTTTCTTTGTACAAAGGCTACCGTCAGCATATCAACACTTATACAAAGACACTTTCCGGCTGTATCAAAGCCAGTACGGCTGAAGCCAGACTCCGGGGATATTCTTCATCCCGCGCCATGGCCATGGCCCAGGATAATATTCCGGTGTCCGTCTATGACAATCTGATTGATACGGTTCACGACCGCATGGATGTGA
>CAZITC010000252.1:0-2570 GCA_964542085.1 uncultured Ruminococcus sp.
AAGCTCCTCCATGGAGCGGCGGTAAACAATGTAAACCTCATCCGCGCCAAGCCTTAAGGCACTTCTCGCCGCATCCATGGCAACGTTGCCGCCGCCGACAACACAAACCCTTTTGCCGCGCTTAATCGGGGTGTCTGCGTCCTCCTTGTAGGCCTTCATAAGGTTTACCCTTGTAAGGAATTCATTTGCGGAATAAACACCCTTCAAGGACTCGCCCGGAATGCTCATAAACCGCGGGAGTCCTGCACCGGAGCCGATGAACACCGCATCAAAGCTTTCCCTAATCTCGTCCACCGAAAGTGTTTTGCCCACAACAACGTTAGTTTCAATTTTAACCCCTATTGCACGAAGTGCATCAATCTCACGCTTAACAATTGCCTTAGGTAACCTGAATTCCGGAATACCATAAACCAAAACACCACCCGGGGTGTGAAGCGCTTCATAAATTGTTACGTCGAAGCCGTTTTTTGCAAGCACACCGGCACACGCAAGACCGGAAGGTCCGGAGCCGATAATCGCGGCCGTTTTACCGTTTTTATCAAGCGTACCCTCCTCAATCCCTGTATTATCATTGTGCCTGTCCGCCACATAGCGCTCCAAACGCCCTATTGCCACGCTTTCGCCCTTTATGCCTCGAACGCATTTACCTTCACACTGGTTTTCCTGCGGGCACACTCTGCCGCAAATTGCAGGAAGAAGGCTGGACTCGGTTATTATTCCGTAAGCCTCCTCAAATTTCCCCTCGGCAACTTTTTTTATAAAATCCGGAATTTGTATGTTAACCGGACAGCCTGCCACACAAGGGCTGTTTTTGCAATTTAAGCAACGCTGTGCCTCACTGACGGCAGTTTCCTCGTCATAGCCCAACGCAACCTCGTAAAAATTCTTTCCTCTTTCAACCGGGTCCTGTACCGGCATTTCATGCTTTTTCAACGACATATCTGCCATTTAATTCACCGCCTTAAAAAGATTGCACGCTTCTTCCTTGTGCCTTGACTCATCCTCACGGTACATGGATGCACGGCTCATTACCTCATCAAAATCTATGAGGTGAGCATCAAACTCCGGCCCGTCCACACACGCAAACTTTATTTCACCGCCGACGCTAAGCCTGCATCCCCCACACATTCCCGTGCCGTCAATCATAATGGGATTCATGCTTGCAATGGTTTTAACGTTGTATTTTTTTGTAAGGCCGGAAACGAACTTCATCATTATAAGCGGGCCGATGGTGATAACCTCATCATACACTTCGCCCGATACAATAAGCTCCTCCAACGCGTTTGTTACAAGACCCTTTCTGCCGGCCGAGCCGTCATCGGTCATTAAGTAAAACTTATCGGATATTTTTTCAAATTCATCCTTCAGAATTACAAGCTCCTCCGTGCGGAAACCGACAACAGTGTGCACCTCACACCCGTTTTCGTGAAGCTTTTTCGCAACGGGGTAAGCAATGGCACAGCCAACGCCTCCGCCAACAACGCAAACCTTTTTCTTGCCCTCGGTATCCGTTGCGCGGCCTAAGGGACCGACGAAATCCTCAATAAATTCGCCCTCGTCCTTAGCATCCAGCTTTATGGTTGTGGCGCCGACTATTTGGTAAATAATCGTAACACTGCCCTTTTCCCGGTCAAAATCGGCAATGGTAAGCGGTATTCTTTCGCCATCCTCGTCCACACGCAATATAATAAACTGGCCGGGCTCAGCACGCCTTGCCACAAGCGGAGCTTCAATATCCATAAGCGTAACCGTCGGATTAAGACGTTTCTTCCTTAATATTCTATACATTACTACACCTCAATAAATTAAAGAATGAGGAGGGATTTTATCCGTCCCTCCCCTTTTTTGCAATGAATTTAATCAGCAAACGCCGTAAGCCTTCATTGTTTCCGCAACCTTAACAAATCCGGCAATATTTGCACCGGCAACAAGGTTGCCCTTCATTCCGTATTCCTCAGCCGCCTTCGAAGCATTGTGATAAATGTTTACCATAATGTCCTTAAGCTTTGCATCAACCTCTTCAAAGGTCCAGGAATATCTCATGGAGTTCTGACTCATTTCAAGCGCACTTGTTGCAACACCGCCGGCATTTGCAGCCTTTGCGGGGCCGAAAAGAACTCCCGATGACTGGAAGGTGTGAATTGCTTCCGGAGTGGAAGGCATGTTTGCACCCTCACCGACAGCCGTTACGCCGTTTGCCACAAGCTTCTTTGCGCTCTCCTCATTAATTTCGTTCTGTGTTGCACAGGGAAGTGCAATGTCACACTTAACGCCCCAAATACCCGAGCAACCCTCATGATATTCGGCATCCTTACGAACATCAGCATATTCCTTAATTCTGCCTCTCTTAACCTCCTTGATTTCCTTAACCAAGGCCAGGTCAATTCCGTTCTTGTCATAGATGTATCCGTTAGAGTCGGACATAGCAACAACCTTGCCGCCAAGCTCCGTTGCCTTTTCGGTTGCATAGATTGCAACATTTCCAGAGCCGGATACAACAACGGATTTACCCTCGAAGGAAAGGCCGTTATCCTTAAGCATTTCGTTCATGAAATAGCAAAGACCGTAGC
>CAZITC010000253.1:0-2568 GCA_964542085.1 uncultured Ruminococcus sp.
GGTTTGCCCTGTATTCATAATGCGTTTCGTCAGCCTGAGAATCGTCATAGTTTTCATACGCCCTTAACACCTTTCGGCTTCCGGCATCATGCATAACCGTTTTGAATATAACGTCATAGCCAAGGCATTTTTGGTTGGAAAGCTGGCTTGTATTTTCCGTAACCACCAAGGTCATGTCGTTTTTATTTATCATTTGACCGATCCACCTGTAATTTTCCCTTATAACATCGTCCTCGTCATAATCAACAGCATTGGTTTTCAAATTAAAATACTCAACATCATAATCATCGACTACTTTTTCAATGTACTCTATATAGTCCTGTCTGGAATAGTTTTTCACCTTGTAAATAAGAGCAATTTCAAAGCCCTCATTTTTAAGCATTTCAATATCCTGTCTGTCAAAGCCCAAGGTGTAATTCCAAAGCTCCTCACGGCCGTTATAGAAAGCGTAAACACCCATTCCCTCCAAGCCCTCGATTTTTATATAATCCTTGGCGGTATACTTCAAGGGAAGCATTTGGTCAAGCTTTGCCCTAATACTTTCGTTTTTAGATATTAAAATGTACGAGTCATAGCTGACGGAAGGATAATTATCGCCTATATACTCGGCAAGAATAATGCTTTCCTCGTCATACTTATTCTTCAGCGTGTTGTACTTTATGCACGTAACCTCACCGCGGGCAACCAAGGAGTTTATATCGTCCTCCATAACGGATATGGTATTAACGCCAAGCTTTTTGAAGTTTTCAAGCACCTCTGTCACTTTTTCGGAGGAAACCTTGTTTCTTAAGTCATTGTAAAGCAGGGAAACAACAACCTTATTATTATTCTTTTCGTTTTCTACCCTTTTCACAACCGAAGGTACCAGCATTACAAACATGGCTGTCAAAACAATCCAAACCCAGAATTTCTTAAAAAAACTCTTCATTTTATTCTTGTCCGCCTTTCTTTTCTCTTTTAACAATGCGGCCCAGCACGCCGGTAAACAAAAGTGCCGCAATATAGATAACTCCGCACACAGCCAAGGGAACAATAAATGTTATATAACCATGCGTAAATTCTTCGTTAATCCAATTGAAAATCAAATAAGTCAAAACCGCAAGCGCTCCGGAGAACATAATCTTTCCAAGCTCCGCAACAAGCTCCCTGTTTATGTAGTTTCCGATTACCTCCTTCATTTTAATGGCAATGAATACAGCATAAAGCGTTGCCAAAAGCGCCGTTGAAGCCGCAATCAGCACCGCCGTAAGCGGAAACGTTCCGGTTTCCGGCACAAAGTGCCTTATAATCCAGTTTACGGCCACATTCATAATAACAACAAAGGCTGTTCCGACCACGGTATATTTGTATTTTCCCGCCAAATAAAGCACTTTGTTAAAAAGTTCCTGTGCAGTGTAGCCCAAAATTGAAAGGCTGTACATCAAAAACATAACAGATACCGCCACCGTGGACTCTGCCGTAAAGGCGCCGCGCTCGTATAGAAGCCTTATAACATCGCTACCGAAAAAGCCCACAACCAGCAAAAACGGAACAAAAATTGCCGTCATAATGGTTATAATATATCCCACAAGCCCATTTACATAATCTGTGTTTCCTTCCTCATAATTTTTGGAAACAGAGGGGAAAACAACAGTTGACATTGCAACAATGAACACGCTGGATATTGTGATGAAAAGATTGGAGGCATAATTAAAGGTTGCCGCCATTCCGGCCTCGGAGCTGACAAACGCCCTGTCAATGTAAATGCAAAGCTGAAACATCATGTTGGATACAAAAATCCAAATGATTTCCAAATTTTTGTGTCCCTTGACACGCGCGCCATCATCCCTTGCAGTAAGGGAATAGCCGTGCTTGAAGAACGAAGGAAGCTGAATTGCAATGTGCAAAAACCAGCCAAAGGTTGTAATCGCCGCAACGGTCAGAATCGAAACATCCTTAACAAAAAGCGAAAGAATAATGGCCACGTTAAACGGCAGACTCATAACCGATGTTATGAAGTATGCCTTTTTGTTTTGCAACAGGCCTGAAACAATGTAGGCCACAACAACAAACACCAGCGAGGGCGCCATTAAATACATCATTTTAACAGCGGTGTCAAAGGCCTGCCCCTCAATTTCGGGCAAAATCATTTTAACAATCGGACGTGCCAAAAGCGCAACCGCCAAGGCCGCCAGACTGAAATAAAGCGTGCTTTTGCGCAAAAAGGATGCGGCATAGCTTTTTTCCCTGCCGGCATTTTCCGCTTTGTTAAGGTTTTTTATTACAAGAGTGGACATTGCCACGCCTATACCGGTAAAAATCAAATTAACAAGCCCGAATACCTGGAAATAAATATCCGCTTCAACACCGGTGCCGAAAACACCGGCAAAAACAATATCCCGGTAAAAGCCGAGCCCCTTTGCAATAAGTATCCCCATAACGACTAAAATATAAGCGCTTCCGATCATAGAATACCTCCCAGAGAAGTCTTTAACATATCTATTTTATACCATATTAAATTAATAGTCAATCATTTCCTTTATTTTTTTATTGCAAAAGCTTCTTTTTTGTATTAAAATATATCTATAG
>CAZITC010000254.1:0-2565 GCA_964542085.1 uncultured Ruminococcus sp.
GGTGACACACCCTACTTGTTGAGCCGTCGCTCCCAACCACTGCAGGGCCGTTTATTTCCATTTCATAGCCGTTTAATGCAATGAAGCTTCCATCCGACAAATCGCTGTGATCCACCAAAACGTCATGGTCGGTATAGGCGATAGCCGAATAGCCCTCCTTCTTATACATTTCCTTCAGCTCCTCCGGTGTTTTTGTGCCGTCGGAAACCGTTGAATGGCAATGCAAATTTGCCTTATAAAAATTCTTTTTTGAGTCAAGTAATATGCATTTCACTATTTATTTCCTCCTAATGCTTTTTATTTTTATCAAAGTAATCCTTAATATGCGCTATAGCGTGAGTATATCTTTTTGAGCTGATTGACGGGAAGGCCCTTATAATACGCCTTTGGCCGAAATTAAGCTCCTTGATTTTGGCAAGGTACTGTGCCTTAAGCTGCTCAAACTCTTCCATCTTTTCCTTTCCGCTTTTAGCAAGACCCTCGGTTTTCTCCATAAAGTCATAAACCGAGTCGGATATATGTATTCCCAGCTCATCGGAAAGATGCCTTAGCTTTGAGGCTATTTCCTCCATGCTTTTAATGCGTATGTTAAGAGTACGAAGCGTTACAAAGGTATAAACCGCATCCGCAACATAGCATATGCCAAGGATAATCAGCACGGCGATCCCGAGCTTAATAGGTATTTTTGCAATAAGCCTGTCCGTTACCGGAAGCATTACCCTCATCAAAAAGGTACACGCAATGCCCCAGCAAAGTGAAAATTTAAGGCATATATAGCCCATAATATTGAAAGGTGTGTTTGAATAATCCCACCATTTTGTGTGGAAGATTTTTTCCAGCACGTATCCGGTTATAAATTCCAGCACCGAGGTAATCACTGTTGCGAAAATAAACAGCAACACCATCCTGTCATCCACAGGCCTTAAACACGCAATAACCGAAACGGCGCCCAACCCGTAAATCGGACAAACAGGCCCGTTCAAAAAGCCGCGGTTTGAAAAATTGCCGCAGCATACGGTATGATAGGCCACCTCCATGCACCAGCCGAGAAATGAGAAAACAACAAAATACCACAAATAATTGTATACGGTCATTTAACCATCTCCCCTTTTTAGCCTATTTTATCACCATAATATACCTTTGTCAACCTTGACACGCCAAAAAAATTATGCTAAACTGAGCTTACCATTCATTTGGGAGGATTGTCATGAAAATATTTTTTATTGATATTGACGGCACACTTGCAAACGATAAAAAAATAATTCCTGAAGAAAACCTTGTTGCCGTAAAAAAGGCGCAGGCAAAAGGGCACCTTGTTTTCATAAACACCGGCCGTGCCTCGTCGCGGCTTCCGTATTCCTTGGCAGAAATCGCCCATCCGGACGGCATTATTACAAGCCTTGGCGCAACAATAAAAATCGGCGGTGAAACCGTTTACACGAATTACACCACCGTGGAGGAAACCGTTAAAATATACGAAACTGCACTCCCCTCCGGCTGGCACATATATTTTGACACGGAATATAAAAAATACGAAATCAACCTCCCGGTAGGGCGCGTTGATACTGCATTAAGCGAATTCGGTGCCACGGCGGAGCATACAAAACAGGCTGAGCATTTTGAAATAACCGGAGCCGACTATATAAGAGAGCACGGCATTATGCTTTCAAAGCTTGTTGCCTTCCCGGAAGATACGGGCTTTGCGGAAATCGAAAGGCTTGGCGAATTCTTTCATATTAATAAGTGTACAAATTACTACGACCTTTCGCTCCGCACCTGCGGCAAGGATACCGCAATGCGCTTTGTTTGTGATAAGTACGGGGTCGATATATCGGATACCGTTGCAATCGGCGACAGCGAAAACGATATTTCCATGCTAAGCTGTGCCGGCATCGGTGCCGTTGTGAAAAACGCCTCACCGGCCGCGAAGGCGAAAGCCTCCTTCATTTCCGAAAAAACAAATAATGAGGCCGCTGTGGCCGATATAATTTACCGCTTCATGTAAAGCCCAAAAAAAGCCGCAAATGCGGCTTTTTCTTTTAGCTTATAAGTTCATCCGCCGTCGTGCCGAAAACCTCTGCCAAGGCCCGAAGCTCAATATCTGTCACAAAGCGTTCTCCGCTTTCAATGCGCTGGATTGCGTTTTTATCAACATCAATTCCCATAAGCTGAAGCTTTTCCGCAAGAATACGCTGTGACATTTTTGGCTCATGTCCCTTCCGCAGCACATAAACCTTCTCTCCACATATGTTGTTTCTTCCCGTTTTTGTCTTGTTTTTAAACATATTTTCACCTTATTTGACATTTAGTGCTTGACAATTTTAGTTTAGCATGCTAGAATACAAATAATGACATTTAGTGAATGTCAAAAATTAATGAGGTGAGTAAAATGGAACAACAGAAAATTGATATGTTTATCATGACAAATCAGAAGTATTTTCCGGCGGAAAAAATTATGTACTTAAAGGACAAGTTAAGGACCATGGATGAAGAAAAGTTTTCATTGGTATCTACCATTGAAATGAAGGATCCGACAACAATTCTTCTTGTTTCAATCTTTTTAGG
>CAZITC010000255.1:0-2563 GCA_964542085.1 uncultured Ruminococcus sp.
GGGCATCTTATCGCCGTCCTTATAATCATCATATAAGCCATCTGCACATTGGAAACATCTGTTGTTATACGGGTAACCAGAGATGCTGAAGAAAACTTGTCGATATTTTCAAAGGTATATGACTGTATTTTCGCAAACATATCACGGCGCAAATTTTTCGCAAAGCCGGCAGATGCCTTTGCGCAGGTAAATCCGGCGCTTCCGCCGCAAATCAAAGAAAGACAGGCCGCAGCAATAAGAAACATTCCCGTTTTTGCAACACTTTCCATTTGCACTCCGGCCTTTACATTATTAACCAGGTTTGCTGTAATAAATGGTATAAAAATTTCAATCAGCACTTCAAGTATAATAAAAAACAATGTGAGTATAGACGGCTTTTTGTATTCCCGTATACTTTTAGCTAACTGTTTAAGCATAAAACACTAATCCTTTCTAAAAATGTCTTTGTCCCATAAAAATACATTATACCATTTTTCGCCGATTATGTCAATGTAAAACCCTAACGAAATTGCAACGTTTTGCCGCAGATTTTTATCTATTTGAATGTAATTTAATCTTGATTATTACCTTGTGTTATGTTAAAATGTGAATGGCATATTTATTCTAATTACTATTACGGAAGAGGGATTAAAATATGAAGGAACTATTGGAAATTCATGAAAACGGTGTAACACTCGGCGGTAAGGATTTTTACATCGCTTCAGGCGATATGCACTATTTTCGATTTTTTAAGGAAGGCTGGCGCCGCCGTCTTGAACTTATGCGTGATTTCGGACTGACATGTGTGCAAACATATGTGCCGTGGAATATGCATGAGCCGGAAGAGGGTGTTTTTGACTTTTCCGGCAATCTTAATATTGCTGAATTTATCCGTCTTTGCGACGAAGTGGGCCTTAAGGTTATGCTTCGCCCGTCGCCTTATATGTGCGGTGAGTGGGATATGGGCGGCCTTCCCTGGTGGCTTTTGAAAAACGCCGATGTTAAAATCCGCTGCTCTGACGAAAGCCATATGAAATATGTTCGCCGCTACACAAAGAGGCTGTGTGAGGAGTTTGTTCCTCTTTTATCGACAAACGGCGGGCCTATTATTGCTGTTGCCGTTGAAAACGAATACGGCTCCTTTGGTAACGATTCGGATTATATAAGGGAAATGGTACAGATTCTTAAGGATAACGGGGTTGACGTTCCTCTTTATTCTGCGGACGGAGATACGATTAAGCACATTACCTGGGGCTCGTTACCGGAGCTTTGGACGGGCTTTGATTCACGCGAAGGCTCAGAGAACGCAAAAACCTTGATTCAAAGCTTTTCTGATAAAAAGCGTCCTCCCATCATGACTGAGCAGTGGGCAGGCTGTGCCCAGCAGTGGGGCGGAGTTTTTAACCGTCAAAGTGTCGAGGAGGCTTCGCGCCATTACAAAAAAAGCCTTGAACTGGGCTTTTATGTAAACTTTTATATGTTCTGCGGCGGCACAAATTTTGGCTTTATGAACGGTGCCAATTTCGGTGTATTCCGCGCAGATGTGCCTCACGCCAAGTTAAGATACATTCCCTTCACAACAAGTTATGATGTTGATGCGCCGGTTAACGAATACGGCGAGCCGACAGAAAAATACTACGCTTTAAAGAAAATCTTGGCCGAGTATCTCGGCAAGGAATACAAAGAAGAGGAGCCGGTTAAGGTAAAAACCGCAAGCTACGGGAAAGCTGAGCTTACCTCCTCTGCCCCCTTCTTCGGTAATGAGGATGCGGCTTCCTACCAAAAGATACTTTCCAAGGCAACAAAAACAATGGAAGAGGTTTCTCAGGGCTATGGTTTTATTTTATACGAAACATTTTTAGAGCCTACCGACACCGATAAGCGCACCTTAAGAATAAATGACCTTCATGACAGAGCAACGGTATACGCTGACGGTAAATACCTCGGTACCATGTACCGCGACCGTGACGATGAGGTTTCCTTCACAATTCCCAAGGGCGGCATGAAGCTTCAAATTTTGGTTGAAAATATGGGCCGTATTTGCTACGGACTGGACACAGCATACGAAAGAAAGGGCATTACCCGTTGCGTGCATTTGGACAGATACACGCCTGCAGGTACACGCTATCACGACTTTTCCATGCTGATGAATTGGACAATTCGTTCGATTAATCTTGAGGATATGAGCAAAATTTCATATTCCGGAAATGTAAATGCCGACTCCCCCGCATTCTACACTGGAAGCTTTAAAGCTCCAGACAAGGCGGATACCTTTGTTAAGATCATCGGAGGCACAAAGGGTGTTATTAAAATAAACGGCTTTAACATAGGCCGCTATTGGAATGTCGGCCCCCAGGAAACGCTTTACGTGCCAGCTGAGCTTTTGAAGAATGAAAACACGATTGAGATTTTTGAGCTTTACGCTCCCGGTGAAAGCCTGTCGGTTGAATTTTCGGACAAGCCCTCACTCGACTCCATAAAGCAGAATATCGAAGCGCTTGTTCAGGCTGAACGCGCATAAAAAAATCCGCCCATCCGGGCGGATTTTTCAAATAAGTTCCTCGTAAAATTCATTATCCGGAAG
>CAZITC010000256.1:0-2561 GCA_964542085.1 uncultured Ruminococcus sp.
AATTCTTTCTTTGGTAAAGGCTTCGAGAAGTAATATCCCTGGATATAATCACATCCCATTTCCTTTAACATCAGATACTGATCTTTTGTCTCGACCCCTTCTGCCACGACCTCTTTCTTCAGATTATGAGAAATGGTAATCAGATAGGAAATCGTATCCTTTTTTTCCGGATTCAGATAGGTATCAATCAGAGTCTTGTCCAGTTTGATGACATCCGCCGGAATGTAGCTGAGGTATTCAAAATTCGCATAACCGCTGCCGAAATCATCCAGAAGCACCCGGATCCCGATGCCGCTGAGACTGGATAAAAGCTTCAGAGAATCACCGGCATTATTCATAAAGAGTGACTCGGTGATTTCAATTTCAATGTATTTCGGCTCAATCTGATATTCATCCAGTTTATCCATCAGAAATTCAATATAGCCGGGATCACTCATCTGACCGACGGAATAATTGATGGAAACCGGCACCAGAGAATATCCTTCTTTCCGCCACTCAGCTAACTGCCGGATGGTTTTTTCGGTAATGATTCTGCCGATCCTGCGGATCCATCCGCACTCTTCCGCTATGCCGATAAAAACCTGTGGTGAGATCTTCGCGCCTTTCATACGGACAAGCGCTTCAAACGAATCAATCTGACAGTCAGACGGTCTGACTTTCGGCTGGTACACCATGTAGAAACCATCATGATCCAGTGCTTCGCCAAGCATCTTCCGGACTTCATTCTGAGAAGCAATCTCCTTTCTCATTTCCGGTTCATAAAGAACGGCAATCTGCTTCCCCCGGTGCTTGGCATTCATCATGGCAATTTCCGCATCATCCAGATATTCCTGAACTTCTCTTTTTTTCATGCCGGTCGAACGAATGCCCATGGATACCGCCACATTCAGAGGATGCTTTCTTTCAGCACCGCATTTCCGGATTATTTCAAAAACATCCTTTACTTCCGGTGAATCCAGTTTTATATCATCACCCGGCACCACCAGCAGAAATTCATCCCCGCCATACTGGCAGACACAACCGTCTTTCTCTTCCGCATATGTTTTCAAAGCGTCGGCGATTTTCATCAGAAGTGCATCTCCGGTTTCATGTCCATAGGCATTGTTAATACTCTTCATATCATCAATGTCCATTAACAGAAAACTGAACGCACGGTGTTTCTTCGTATATTCTTTCAGATACGGCAATGCATACTGACGGTTGACAAGGCCCGTCAGTTCATCATGAGAGCCGGCATAGGAAACCTTATTGGCAAAATTTCTTTCTTCCAGAGCTGTCCAGATCATGACCACAATCAGAATCACAAGACTCAGAATCATCAGACTCAATGGTCTGGAAACCTGTTTGTTCATATTGAATACGGATCTGGTTTCATTCTGATAAACCGTACCCGCAGGCAGCTGTCTTCGGGAAATCCCGAAACGCTTCATGGCCTGGGCGTCAAAAATCAGCTGTCCGCCTGAATCTGTTGATAACGGAACCGAACTGATCTTTTTCTTTCCTTCCATCGCATCCGTCAGAACCTTTGTCATGTTTTCCGCACTCTTTTCAAAGTCCATGACCATCCCGCCGGTAATGCCGCCGCCGAACCCGCCGCCGGTCGAACGGAAAACAGGCACCGGTGTATGTTCCGCAATATACTGTGAACTGGATGCGACACCATACGTATTTCCATCCAGATCCTTGGCACAGGACATATACAGGACAATCGCCTTTGGATCAGTCTTTTTCAGTTCTTCGCCCAGTTCATCCCTTGTTAACAAAGACGCATTGATCATCTGAGCGTGCCAGTCATGATGTTTGTCCAGAAAACTGTTCATCATTTCCGTATCGGCCTGACCGGTAGCTGTATTATCCGTAATATAGACAATCTGATGACCCGAATCCGGGTTCAGTTTCTGTGCAACTTCCAGCGTCTCATCCAGATACATCTTCTCGGTTTCTCCGGTGATCAGCGGATCCTTACAGGCTTTTTCGGCCAGAGCCATGGAATTGACGCCGATGAATACCTTCGGCAATCCGGAAAACAGATCCGGATGATCCAGCACAAATGTCAGAGCCGCATCATCCCCGGCAATGACGCCTGAGAAAGGACCGTTGTTAACAATCTTCCTCTGCATGGTTTTTTCAAACAGTTCATGATCCTCTTCCTGGTTGTTATTGACCGTATCCATGTATTCGATATCCAGTTCATAGCCCTTCTGATCAAGAACCTTCTCAATTCCTCTGGTCTCATTTGGTACAGACGGAAAAGTCGGACTGTAGGAAGAAAGAAACAGAACTTTCTTTCCTGTTTTTACCGCATCAAAATCTGGATTACCGGCTTTTTCCTGTTCGGTCTGATATTTTTCATTCTGATAGATCAATGTTCCTGCCGCATAAACCAGCATGAAAATCGCCGCTATTGTGAGAATGATACGGATCAGAACATTATTTCTGCTTCCATGATTGCTGTGCATGATCAACTGACACTTACGAATTCCCTGTCTTTATTGTAGTCACCCGCAACTTTTCTGTAAATGAAAAAGGCATCTGATCGTTCAGACACCTTTTGTAACAGA
>CAZITC010000257.1:0-2551 GCA_964542085.1 uncultured Ruminococcus sp.
ACTTATATTAAGGGTGATTATTTATGACTGGTGAAATTAAGGCTTCTTTCGGAAAAAGAAAGGTACTGATTATTATATTGGCGGCTGTTTTATTACTTGCCGCAATAATATGCACCTTAACGGCAATCAAATCAAAAGGTGACACAATCCTTTCAGGTGTTCACACCGGCGGGGTTGACCTTTCGGGCATGACTGTCGGTGAGGCCGCGGCCGCAATCAACGAAAAGGTTTCCGATACCGCGGAAATGAAAATCGAGGTTACCGCAGGTAACGATGTGTTCTCCGCAAGCTATATCGACTTCGGCGCTTCCTATAACTGTGAGCAAACAGCGGAGGATGCATATGCTTACGGACATGACGGATTTTTCAAATCCGTGCTCCCCGCACTTAAGTCTGTTTTCGGAATAAGAACGGATATTGAGCTTTCCGTTATCGTGAACGACCGCACCTTCGACAAAACAATGGCCGAAAACACCGATTACGACACATCGGTGGAGGCTTCGTTTGAAGTAACCGAGAACGCAATCAATGTAAAAAACGGCAAGCCATCCTACACCATTAATCCCGTTTCGGCAAAGGAAAAACTTGTTTCCATGATGAAAAATTTGGATTTTTCATCAATAACGCTTACCAAGGAAAATATTGAGCCCATACCCTTTGACCTTGACATAATACTTGAGGATTACTCGGGCGAGCCTGTTTCCGCTTCCTATGCAAGGGACTCCATGGGGCAAATATTCATAACCCCCGGCCACGACAAGGTTGTTGTGGATGAGTCGGAGGCGCGCTCCATAATAAAAAGCCATACTGCTCCCGGTGAGTCTTACTCTATCCCGGCCAAGGTTACTCCAGCCCATCACACAACCAAGGAGCTTACCGATGCACTGTTCAGAGATACGCTTTCCACCTATCAAACAAGCTTCGCAACAAGTGATTCCAACCGTTCCACCAACGTAACACTTGCATCCAACAGCATTAACGGAAAAGTTCTCCTTCCGGGCGAGTCGTTTTCGTACAACGGTACACTCGGAAAAAGAACACCGGAGGCCGGCTATAAAATGGCCGGAGCATACGCTAACGGCCAGTCCGTTCAGCAGTACGGCGGCGGAATTTGCCAGGTTTCTTCCACACTTTACAATGCGGCAATGCTTGCAAATCTTCAGATTGATGACAGGACCTGCCATATGTTCAAGGTAGGCTATGTCCCCCTCGGCCGCGATGCAACAGCCGATTACGGAACAGTTGACTTTGTTTTTTCCAATAATACTGAATATCCCATAAAAATTTCAAGCTACGTTACCTCGTCCAAGCAGCTTATTTGCGAAATAATCGGAACAAAAACGGAAAACTTCTCCGTCACCTTTGAAACAACAGATGTGGCCTCTGTTCCCTTCTCCACCAAAAGAGTGGACGATCCCACACTGCCCGAGGGCACTGAAAAATATTCCACTCACGGGTCGGACGGCGCACGTTGCAAGGTTTACCGAATCGTTTCCGTTGATGGGGTTGAGGTTTCAAGAACGCTTGAGTCCTCAAGCTATTACATGCCTCATAACGCTGTTCTCCAGGTTGGCACCATGAAAACGGAGCCGGCCATCTCTGATGAGGCGGTTATTCCCGGTACCGAAGTCGCACCTGTAAGTCCTGAGGCTCCGGCTTCACATGAGGTTTCCATTCCCACGGCCGATGCTTCCGCGCCGGCCGTTTCGGCGCAATAAATATCGCCCACTTTTCATGCAAAGGGTATGTCAAGCTTGACCTATCCCTGCACTTTGCTTAAAGAAAGGATGAAATAAATGTGTCCCAAAGATTCATACGATAACCAATCCATTCAATCCTTAAAGGGTGCGGAAAGAATACGCTATAACCCCAGCACCATTTTAGGCTCCAACGGGTTGGAGGGGTGTGAGCACGCCTTTTTTGAAATTCTTTCCAACTCTATCGACGAGGCTCGTGCCGGCTACGGTAAGGTGATTGAGGTTACCAGATTTTCCGACCGCTCCATACAGGTTAAGGATTACGGTCGCGGAATCCCCTTAGATTACAACGAGAAGGAGGAGCGCTATAACTGGGAGCTTGTATTTTGCGAGCTTTATGCCGGCGGCAAATATCACGGCAACGAAAGCGACACCTATAAGTTCAGCTTAGGTTTGAACGGCCTCGGCGCTTGCGCAACTCAATGCACCTCGGAATATATGATGTTGAGGTTGCAAGGGACGGCAAGCTTTATTCCCTTCATTTTGAAAAGGGCGAAAACGTGGGTGGACTTTTAAAAATCGAAACAACCTCCAAAAAAACCTATTCCCTTCAGAAATGGCGTCCCGACCTTGATGTTTTTACGGACATTAACATTCCCCTTGAATTTTTCACAGAAACCTTAAAGCGCCAGGCAATTGTTAATGCCGGACTTACATTTATTCTTTACGATGAAACGGCAGAGGGCACCGAAAAATACGAATTTTGTTACCCTGAGGGTATCAAGGGTTATGTAAACGAAATAGCGGCCGAAAAGAACGAAACCTCCGTGCAGTATATTGAGGCAGAGCGCAAG
>CAZITC010000258.1:0-2541 GCA_964542085.1 uncultured Ruminococcus sp.
CTTCACCGCCGTGCCCTTGCCGGTGTAGAGGTTGCTGTTCTCGCCCCAGAGCCACAGCGTACCGTCACGGCGGATCGCCGCGGAGGTGTTGCCGTAAGCCACGATGCTCTTCACGTCATCAATGGCGGTAAGCATGGGAACGATCTTCGGGGTGTCGTTCAGGATTGCGGTAGAACCGTTCACCACATTGTAAGTCTGGTTCGCCATATCGCGGGTGTTGCCCAACTGACCGTAGGTATTATCGCCCCACGCGTACACGTTGCCCCACTGATCCAGCGCCAAAATGTGGCTCGCGCCCGCCGCCACCTCAACGATGTTGGTCAGGTAGATCTCCGCATCGGCGTAGCCGCTCAGCGCCGCCTCGCCGGACACGATGTACTGCGCGTCCAAATAGCCCGCGTAGGTACACTTGGAGTTGTCCGCCTTGGTCGCGGTGCAGGTCAGCTTGATCTGCTTCTTGTTGTTCTCGTCCACTTCTTCCTCGACGGTGTGGCGATCGGAACGCTCGCCGTAATGGACGGTCAAACAGTCGGGACAGGTGTAGCTCTTCAGCCATTCGGGATCGACCACCTGATCCTTACGGTTCTCATAGCCCTCGGCACCGGTGGTGGTACCGCGCAGCACCTTGCGAGGCGTCTTTTGACCCGCGCCGCCGTTCTGGGTGAACTGCTCGTTATCGAAGCCGAAGGAGTAGGTAAAGTCGCTCTTGGAATCATAGTACTTGCCGGTACGGTTGATACCCAGAACGCCGCTGTCGTTGGCGCCCCAAGTATAAACGTATCCGTCCTCGTCCACCGCCACGGAGAAGCTCTTGCCCGCGGCAATGGAGACGATGTTGCTCAGGTAACCGTTCGCCTTCTGGTCACCCGCCTTGATCCGCGTGGGGATAGACTGGGCGTTGGTGCTGTCCGCGCCCACCTTGTAGTTGGTGTTGTCGCCCCAAGCGTACACGTTGCCCTTCCGATCCAGCGCCAGCGCGTGGGTCTCGCCCGCGGCGATGGCAATGATATCGGTCAGGTAGTCGCCCGCCGCGGTGCCGTAGGCATCGGCGGAGCGCACCTGCATGGGCTGGTTGGCGTAAGGCATTGCCGCGCCGTCCACGCCACAGCCGAGCTGGCTGTAAGTGTTGTCGCCCCAAGCCCAAACGGTGCCGTCGCTCATAAGCGCCAGCGTGAAGTCGCCGCCCGCAACCAGCATGGGCGTAGTGACCACGCCGGAGTTCTCCAGCTTATCCTGCACCTCGGCGCCGTCCACATAGCGGTACTCCAAGGTCACGGTGGTCATAGCATCGCCGTAGCGATCCGCGATGGTGATGTCGCCCGTCTCGTAGCGCTCGGTCTTATCGGCGGCGGGCAGGACGATCCAGTTCTCGAAGGTGGCGAACTGATCGGGATTGGTCGCAGTCAGGCTGATGTCCTCCACGCGGTTGGTCTCGGCGGTGCGGTTCCGCAGGAGGTTGAGGTGGAAGGAATCCATCTCGTAAACGGTGCTCTTCTTCACAACGAAGATCTGATTTTCGCCCAAAACCAACCGTTCGGGCAAGGGGTTGGCGGCGTTGAACAGGATCACGTCGTCGGTCAGAACCTCGTTCATATCGGGCACACGCACCATGGCGTAGGATGCCGTCATGAGGTTGCTGTCGGGGATACCGGTCTCGATGCCCGCCAGAGCGTCGAAGCCGTAGTAGTTGAGCATCTGCACCAAGGTTTCCTCGTCCACACCCTCGGCGCTACGGAGAATATTCTTCAGCGTCAGGATGGCGGCGTAGGACACCTCAAGGGTCTTGTTCGCGCCCACAGCCACGGGGATCAGGCTTTCGTCGGTCTCGGTGCCCGTACCCAGCTGACCGCGGTTCGCCGCGGACTGACCCACGTTGCCCCAGCCGTAAATCTCGCCCTTGGCGTTCATGGCAAAGGCGGCAACGCTGTTGGCATCGAAGGTGGTCTTGGTCTTGTCGGCAGTGTTGGCGTAGAAGCCGCTCAGCTCGCTGAGCTCGGTGGCGTAGAGACGGTCATAGGTGGTACCCTCGCCCATCTGACCGTAAGCGCCCTCGCCCCAAACGTAGAGCAGACCGCTCGCGGTCACCGCCATGGACACATCGCCGCCCGCGGCGATGCTCACCACGGGATCGTTGGCACCCAACAGGGAACGGTCGGTGCGGCGCACCGCCACATAACCGCTGTTGGCGGTGGTGGTGCCGTTACCCAGCTGACCGTTGCCGTTGGAGCCGGTGGCGTACACGGTGCCCTCCTCGGTAAGGTAGAGGGCGTGGCTCTTGCCTGCCGCCACGCTCACGACCTTCTTGTTGTCCACGGTAGTGGAGGTGGTCACGGTGTAGAGGTTGCCGTTGCTGTCGAAGTCCGCGTCCACCACGTTGTAGTAGGTGCTTCCGCCCACCACGGTGAGGGTGGTGCCCTTCAGGACAGCGGACTGATTGCCGCCCGCAAAGACCTTACTGCCGGTATAGCCGTTCTTGACTGCCTTGCCGATGTAGCGATCCTCGGTGGCATTGGAAGCGATGCTGCCCAACGTGTTGGTGGT
>CAZITC010000259.1:0-2507 GCA_964542085.1 uncultured Ruminococcus sp.
CTTTTTGCAATGCTGTACTGTATTTGGCTTGAAAACACCCGGGTTAAGCCATGCTCCTTCGCATAGGCGTTATATTCACCGATGCGCTTTGCCGTCCAGTTGGACATACCGATATACCTTGTTTTTCCTTCCTTAACCAAAGCGTCAAGCGTGTGACAAATTTCCGCAATATCCGCATCTGCCGCATCGCGGTGGAGCCAGTAAATATCCACGTAGTCCACGCCAAGATTTATAAGGCTTTTTTCCATATCACCTCGAATTTCCTTTTCGGAAAGGCGCGAGACCTCCATATGACCCGGAACGGGATGAGCGCCCTTTGTGGAAATAACAAGCTCGGCTCTGTTGCCGGATTTTTTTAAGTAACGTCCGATAAGCTTTTCGCTTCTTGCTTTTTCTCCGGGCTCCCAGTCGGAATACACAAGCGCCGTATCAATCACGTTACCGCCCAAATGCATATATGCATCAATCATGCCGTAAGCCTCATTTTCCGAAAGAACAAGGCCGTAAACATCCGTACCGAGCGCAATGGGGCTTACAGTCAAATCCGTTCCCGCAAGCTTATTTCTTTCCATGTCAGCTAAAGTTCCTTTCAATGTCTTCAAAGCTTTCGCCGTTTGTTGCGGTTACTATTACCGATATCATATAGCCGTCTTGCTTGCGGACAAAGGAATACTGATCAACAGTTAGGCCATCACCCTCGCCGTAAGCGCGCAAAACATAAAACTCATGCTTACCGAGCGTTTTCTTTTCCGTTTCCGAAACATAAAAACCAAGGCTTGTCAAATTGTCGGAAACGGTGCTCAAATATTCTTCCTCAGTGATTGTTTTAGAGCCGACTGTTTTTAAAAGTTCCTCGTAAATTATTGCCACGTTTGAGCCGGTTGCATTGTTTTGACACATCATGTCATATGTAAGCCCGTCGGCAATATTAATCGCGTTTTGAATGTCCTCGTCTGAAACAACCTCCCAGCCGTCCGGAAGAGAAAAGCTTATATCGCTGAAATCACCTAAGAAAACATTACCTTCCCATGCTCCGCGCTGAACCGCAACATTTTCCGGAGCCTTAGCATAGTTTACCTCTCTCTTTCCGCATGAGCAGAGCGAAAAAAGCATTACCGCACATAATACAAAAGACAAAATCCGTTTCATAAATCCACCTCATCAATCAAGTGTAAAAACTTTTTTAAGCATTGGCTGAGCACCCGTTTCCGGGTCCATTTCCATTATAAGAATATCCTTCATATATTCGTTCCACTTATCCACAACGGGACTTTCCGCCTGAACACGAGCCGCGTAATCCACGCCCTTTGCACACTCGTAGTAGCCGAAAAGTTCACAGCCGGTATTCCAAATTGTATAATTTTCAATGCCGGCGGCCTTTAACACCTCAATCATCTCGGGCCAAATTTCGTTGTGGCGCTTAACGTATTCGTCAATCATGCCTTCCTTAATCATGCCCTTCCATGCGTATTTTTCCATTTGCTTTATCCTCCTTAAATTCTTCAATATCGGTAACGGCGATTGCGCCGTTTTCCGTTTTAAACCTTATTCTGAGCCCGGCATATTCAAACGAATAGCTTCTGCCCTCGTCATGATATGACGGACGAGGATCCTTTTCGAGTACAGCCCTGACTGCGTTTGCCTGAGCTTTTGAAATTTTTCCCTCTGTTTTATTTTGAAACACAACCGGAACGCTGTAGTCTGATAACTCATCACCGAAGGATCCCTCGGCATCCGGGTGACAGTCCGCGTACTTAATGTAAGGCTTAACATCAAATATCGGCGTTCCGTCCATCATGTCGGCACCGGATACAACAAGAAATGTGCCCCACTTCTTATTCTTTTCAACCCTTACAAGCCTTACGGACGAAAGCCCCAAAAAATTAGGTCGAAAACTTGACCTGGTTGCAAAAACGCCGACTCTTTTGTTGCCGCCCAATCGCGGAGGCCTTACAGTCGGCGACCAGCCGTTTTTTTCGTTTTCGGAAAAGTGCCAAATGAGCCAAAGATACGTATATGCCTCAATCCCGGAAAGCGCGGCATCCACCCTGTACTTTTCTTCAAACACAACAAACGCCTCGTCCTTCAGCATACCGCTTTGCCGCGGTATTCCGAACTTTCCGGGAAAGGCTGTGTGAATTTTCGCTATCGGCTCCATATCATTTATCCTCAACCATGTTGACTATCCACATATCGCTTTTAACAAAGAAATAGCCGATTACCGCCTTAAGCACGGTTTGCACCTGGCAGAAGAAATATAAGCTTACCGGCTCCAAGGCCGTATAGCGCGAAAGCACATAGGATAAGGGCACGGCAACAACCCAAACATAGCCACTGTCAAAAATAAAGGTTATACCCGTTTTACCGCCGCTTCTTAATGTGAAATACGCCGCATTCATAAACGCATCAAAAGGCATTATTACCGCTCCGATTAATATAAAGCGGCAAGCAAGCCTCTTAACCTCAGCCGTGGTGTTGTATATTTCCGGAAAGAACGGAGCAACACC
>CAZITC010000260.1:0-2502 GCA_964542085.1 uncultured Ruminococcus sp.
TATCTGTTCCATGCTTACAAGAATAGCTGTTTTTACCAAAAATGAAAAGTTACAGATGAGAAGATCTGATAGAATGTTTTCATACAAGGAGATTATCATGTCAGAAAAATCACCGCTGGAAATCGAAAGAAAATGGATGGTTACAGGATGGCCACAGACACAGCCTCCTTTGTTATTTGAACAGAATATGAAACAGGGATATGTTACGGTCCGGCCGACCGTACGGATCCGGGAAGAGAATACAGTTCAATCTAATGATCCGGATCATCCGGTAAAGGACAGTTATGTTCTGTGTTTTAAATCAAAAGGTCTGCTTACCAGAAAAGAAATTGAAATTGAAATTACCAGGGAAAAATATGAACAGCTGGAAGATCTGATCGGTTTACCGATGATTGACAAAACCCGCCGGACCTATTCTTTACACAATGGTCTGAAACTGGAAGTCAATCAGGTAGATGCCGGTCAGCCGACCTCTTTCTGGTATGCTGAAATTGAATTTCATAATGAAGAAGAAGCCCGGAACTATGATCCAAAGACGGATCATCTGAAAAACTTTCTGATCGACGATGTGACCGGAAAGCCAGGGCAGTCCATGGGCGCCTATTGGGAAGCTACCCGTCATGTCAGCGAATAAAAGCGGAGAAATATCTTCTCCGTTTTTGCTTACAGGATATTAATAAACGATGTAATGACAAGACTGTTGATAAAATCCGCAAACAATGATCCGACAATCGGAATCAGAATAAACGCCTTCAGGGAAGGTCCGTATTTTTCGGTCAGTGCCTGCATATTCGCCATTGCATTGGGAGTGGCACCCATTCCGAACCCGCATGTTCCTGCCGCAATGACTGCCGCATCATAATCTTTCCCCATGATATTGAAGATTACATAACGGGCGTATAAATACATGAACACAAGCTGGGCAAGCAGGAGAATAATCAATGGCAATGCCAGATCCGCAAGCTGCCAGATCTTCAGGGTGATCATGGCAATACCGAGGAACATTGACAGACAGATATCACCGATGCTGTTGATCTCATCAATGTGAACAGGAAGTTTTCCTGTGTATTCCGCTATATTGCGCCATATCGCTGCTGTGATCATCGCACCGATATAAATTGGAAATGTCATGCCGGTACGTGATAACAGATCAGATATCACGGTACCGATTCCAGCGGTCAGAGCCAGTTCCATTGCTGCCGACGGATACTCCGTCAATGATTTTTCCTCTTCACTGACAGAGGCTTCATCTTTGTGAACAGTTTTCAGAAGATCATATTTTTTAATCAGACCATTGCCGATCGGTCCGCCGATCAATGATCCGGCAATCAATCCGAAAGTTGCCGCAGCGGTACAGATGGTTGTGGCACCGGTGACACCGAAATCTTCCAGGATCGGGCCGAACGCTCCGGCTGTTCCATGACCACCGACCATCGGAATCGAACCTGTACATAAGCCCAGCAGACGGTCCACATGGAGAAAATCAGCTGTTCCGACAGCCACAACATTCTGCGCAATGATCAGAATAATCACCAGAACCAGAAAGACAATCAGACTCTTTCCACCGCTTTTCAATACTTTCAGATTTGCCTGAAATCCAACAGAAGTAAAGAAAAGAACCATGCATACTTCTCTGAGAACATCATCAAACTCCAGTTCCGCAATATGCAGTTCATAAAGCAGACACGTAAATACGGCAAACACAAGACCGCCCGCAACCGGTGAAGGAATACAGAATTTTTCCAGAAACGGAAGCTTCTTTTTCAGCCAGTCTCCAAGCAGAAGAACAGCTGCGGCGATTGCCAGCGTCTGATACTTGTCCAGTTCAATCGTCAGCATTCTTCTCCTCCTCAACATGAATACCATGTTCCTTATAGTAATCTGCCGCCCCCGGATGTACCGGTATGCTGAGAGAAGAAGCTTCCTTTGGATTCAGAAGTTTCACACCTGTTTTTTCGGAAAGATCATTCTGATGCTCAAACAGCTTTTCCGTCACTTTCTCTGCTATCTTTTCCGGCACCTCATCACTTGCCAGAAGCACAGATCTTACGGCAATGGTATGAATATTTTCATCCTGTCCCGGATATGTTCCGGCTTTGATGGTTGCACTGACATATCCGTCAAACATGGACAGTATTCTTCTGACCTTGTTATCATCCAGGGAAAGAAAACGGATTTCAGACGCATGTTTCTGAAAGATTTCAGCCGGAGCACCTGCAGTTACAAACATGACGTCAACATCACCTTCCAGCAGATGTTCCATGGCATCTTTATAATCGTAATTCACCATATGTACGGTATCATCATTCAGACCATAGGCTGAGAGAACCTGCGCAGCGTTTCTTTCCGTACCGGATTCTTCCTGTCCGACCGATACGGTCTTTCCATCCAGATCATCAACTGTTTCAATATCAGAATCTTTCTTTACCGCAATCTGTACGTCTTCTTCGTATAAGGCCGCAATTGCGCTGTACCCCTGATAACTTTCATCATCTCCCAGAG
>CAZITC010000261.1:0-2502 GCA_964542085.1 uncultured Ruminococcus sp.
AGATAGAGTTGGCGGCTCTTCCGGGGCATGTGTTGCAGGCGAACAATCCCGGCAAAAACAACGGAAATGTTACATTGGAAAGATACACCGGTGCAAGCAATCAGCATTGGGAAATTCTTGAAAATGGCACACAGGTTACAGAGCCGTGTACGCATAACAGTGTTTCTTCAAGAAACGAAAGAATAAGCTATACACAAAAAAATGATAATACTCATAATGTAACAAAAACTTACGATAATGTGTGCGACGATTGCGGAAAAACAATAAAAAGCGGTGTGACAGAAACAACTACAGAAAGTCACTCACTTTCAGGGAATAACTGTTCCAAATGCGGATATGAGGTAATCACTCAAAAATGTGCACACTCAAAAACATATGATGTAAAAAGTTATATAGTAGCACAAAAGAATGACACTTATCATACAGTTACCGATACATATGATGTTTATTGCTCAGATTGTAAGGAACTGATAAAAAAAGATGCAACAAGAACATATGATGAAAAACATACAATTGGTAATGACATATGTAAAAAATGCAATTATACCGTTCCTGGGTTGGAAGCATCCAAATGCAAACATACAAATACAGCAAAGCATATGTCGGAAAATAAAGAAAGTGTAATCAGCATAAAAGATGATAATCAGCATACAATTGCAACCTATTATAATTTATATTGTACTGATTGTAACACTTATATTGACGAAAATCTTTCAGACATTGTAGATGAAGAACATAAATTTGTAAATAACATATGTTCGGTATGCAATCTTGAAAAAAAAGTTGAAAAACCGGGAAATTCGGATTTGAGTATAGAGAAAATAAATTATACATTGGGTGAAACAATTTTAGCAACATGGACTCGCGCGGATGGTGCGACGTCTTACGAGCTTCATATAGAAACTATAGGAGATGGCTTGACATATAAAATTGAACGTGGAATAGCAGGTACGAGCAAAAGCTTTGCAATAAACGATGAAGGCTCGTACAGACTGGTGATATACTCCGTTAATAGCTCCGGTTATACAAAAGGAGGAGCGGTTGATATAACAGTTAAAAAAGCTGTAGAAAGAACAAAGACAGCGAATGAAGGACTGTATAACATACAAAATGCTTCAAGTGGATACATGATGAATGTATATGCCGGAAAAGATGCAAACGGTACAAAAGTTACCATGTGGGAAAATGACAATTCAAATGACCAGAAAATATATATTTCGTATCATGGAGAAGGCAAATATCTGTTAAAATACAATTCCTCGAATAACGGACGGGTTATAGATGTTAATAGAGGAAATAGTATGGCCGCTTCTATTGATGAGGGCGATAAGATTGATATATGGACTCCAAATGATCCTGAGGCACAATTGTTTTATATAAATGATTTTGGAGGGGGAAGGTTTACATTTGAACTTGCATCTAAACCCGGATATGTACTCAGTCCGGTCAGCGCATCTGCCGCGAATAAAAATGGTGCTCAAATTGAACTTAAGAAGTATGTAAATGAAGATTATCAAAAATGGTATATAAATGCTACATCGGTCCAAGGAAATGTAACGACATCTGCTGCTAAGATGATGGCAAAATACCAGTCTATTGTGAATAACATAGGGTGTCAAACTAAGAAATCATATGGTAACTGGGACTGGATGTGCGGTTGTTACGCAACAGCTTATGCACATTCCTATTTAAGCGGAAGGATACATTGGCCCAGTGAGTATTGGAAAAGTGAAACAGATGCTACAACCCATTGGACGAGGGCAGGAGGCAATAGTACGGTTAAAGGGAACAATGAGCAAGTTTTAACGGCAGTTAAAGCTGAAATAAATAAAGGTAAACCTTGTATTATTCGCGTGAATTCTTCTAAGGGAGGCCATTACGTTTTAGTCATTTCATATTCGGGAAATGGAAACAAAATGTCAGATTTTACAGTTTTGGATCCTTGGAACGGGATATTTAAATCTTTAAGTAACTATAGTATACATAACACATATAAACAGGTAATAGTATTTTGAGATATGGGGGATTTATATATGATAAAAAAAATCATTGCAGTTTTGTGCTGCTTTTTGAGTTTATTTCATACATGCTTTGCGTTTACAGATATTGAAGACGAAAATCTTGCAGATATTATAGAGGAACTGGTGAATTTTGAAATATTAAATGGGTATGAGGATAATACGTTTAAGCCTGCAAATAATATAACGAGAGCAGAATTTGCAAAAATGATAGTTTGTGCTACTGGATATAATTTTACAGATTATGAGTTACAAGAAGACTTTGAAGATGTGTCTGATTCTTACTGGGCGAAGAACTTTATTTATACCGCAAAAAAGCTTGGCATTATTAATGGTGTGACATTAGATATATTTGCACCGGAAAATAATATTACTTACGAACAAGCGATAAAAATGATAGTTTGTGCATTAGGCTATGGGAGCCATGCTGAGAAGAGAGGTGGATACCCGAATGGATATATCGAAATTGCTAAAGAATTAAATA